>JASJBO010000402.1 GCA_030066475.1 Myxococcota bacterium | reverse complement strand
GCGGTCGCCTGGATCGGCTGGCGGCCGCTCGCGGCCGGCGACGCGCGCGCCTGGCTCGCGACGATCGCGGTGGCCATCGCCGCCCTGGCCGTGTTCGCGCGCCTCGAGCAGCTGGCGGCGCGCGAGGGCTCGCTCGGCGCTTCGATCGGGCTGCTGGTCACGGCGTTCGGCCTGGCGGGCGTGGCGGTCCTGGGCGCCTCGCTCTCGCTCGCGCTCTTCGCGGGGGCGCTCGCCGCAGCGACCGGCGGCCTCGCGCTGTGGGGCTACGCCCTGGCGCTCGGCGGTGCCGCCCCGGCCGGCTTCGGTGCGGCCCCCGCGCTGGGCGGCATCACGGCCGTGGCGTCGATCGCGGCCGCCATGGCGCTGTTCCTGCCCGACGTGAGCCGCCCGGCCCTGGCCCTGGTGGCGCTGGTGCCCTTTGCGGGGCCGGGGGGGCTGGCGCCCGCCGGGAGCGGCGCCGCCGCCCGGGCGCTGCGCCCGGTCGTGCTCACCGCGGCCTGTGCCGTCCCCGCCCTGGCCGCGCTCGGCCTGGCCTATCTGATGCAGTCGGAGTGACCGGCTGCGCGTTCCGTCACCTGGAGGACCCCATGCGATTTCGTTCGATTCCCGCTCTGCTCGCCGTTGTCGGCTGGCTGGCCGTGGCTCCCGAGAGTGGCGCCGAGCCCCGCGAGTTCGCCTTCGACGACTCGCACACCAACATCGTGTTCCTGGTCGACCACCTGGGCTTCTCGCGCATGATCGGCCAGTTCCAGGAGTTCGACGGCTCGTTCCGCTTCGACCCCGACGCCGTCGAGACGTGCTCCGTCACGGTCGAGGTGAAGACCGCCAGCGTCGACACCGACCACGAGAAGCGCGACCAGCACCTGCGCTCCCCCGATTTCTTCAGCTCGGCGGAGTTCCCGCAGATGACCTTCCAGAGCACGCGCTGCGAGAAGACCGGCGACAGCACCGGCCGCATCCACGGCGACCTCGAGCTGCTCGGCACGCGCAAGCCGATCGTGCTCGAGACGAAGTTCAACAAGATGGGTCCGCACCCCAGCCCCCAGATGGCGGGCGTCACGGTGGCCGGCTTCTCGGCCCGCACCAGCATCGTGCGCTCCGAGTTCGGCATGACCGGCTTCCGCCCCGGCATCGGCGACGAGATCGAGATCTGGCTCGAAGTCGAAGGCCACCACAAGTAGCCCCCGCGCAGGGGACGTTCGTTCAGTAGTTCAGTGGTTCCCGCCGGGGCACTTCTGAACTTCTGAACGAACGTCCCCAGGCGCGGGCGGCGCGGGTGCGGAGGGACTCGAGCGAGAGGTAGAGCGCGGGCACGACGAACAGGGTCAGGGCGCTGGCGATCGCCAGGCCGAACACCAGGGCCGCCGCGAACGGGCCGTACACGGGGTGGCGGCCCGAGAGACCGAGCGCCATCGGCGCGAGGCCGGCGATGGTGGTGAGCGTGGTGAGCAGGATCGGGCGGAAGCGCTGCCCGCACGCCACCCGCACCGCCTCGAGTGGACTCGCCCCTTCGGCGCGGCCCTGGTTCACGAAGTCGAGCAGCACCAGCGAGTCGTTCACCACGATGCCGGCCAGCCCGATCACGGCGTAGATCACGTACATCGAGATCGAGTAGCCCATCACCCACATCCCGAGCACGACGCCGATGAAGGCGAACGCCACCACGCTCATCACCACCAGCGGCTGGAGGTACGAGCGGAACTGGGCGGCCAGGATCGCGTAGATCAGGATCAGGGCGAGCACGAACGCCTGCCCCATCTCCTCGAAGCTGCGGTTGGTCTCCTGGAACTCGCCGCCGAACACGAGCCGGGTCCCGGGATGGCGCACCCCCACGTCGGCGAAGCGCGCCTCCAGCTCGCGGTTCACCGACACCGACGTCGCCTGCTGGTTGTCCACGTCGGCATACACCACCACGGCGCGCTCGGCGTCGTAGTGGTAGAGCCGCTGGTAGCTGCGCTCCAGCTCGATGCTGGCGACGTCGCCGAGCTTCACCAGGTAGCCGCCCGGCGTGCGCAGGTCGACGTCGAGCAGGTCGGACACGGTACGTCGCTGCCCCTCGCGCAGCATCACGCGGATGTCCACGTCCTCGTCGGCCTCGGGGTCCTTGAAGGTCGACGGCACCAGCCCGTCGTTGGCCGCCCGCAGCGCCATCCCCACGTCCTCGAACGACAGGCCGTGGATCGAGGCGCGGTGCTCGTCGAGCCGCACGCGCAGCTCCTTCGGCCCCAGCGGCAGGTTGTCCTCGATGTTGTAGACGCCCGGGATGGAGGCCAGCTCCGCCTTCAGCTCCTCCGCCACGCGCTTGGCCGCCTCGTACGAGGGACCGTTGATGCGCGCCTCGACGGGCTTGCCCACCGGCGGGCCGTTGCGCGGCGGGAAGATGATCAGGTTGTCGACGTCCGGCCCGAGCGCCGCGGTGCGCGCACCGACGCTCTCGCGCACCGCCTCGAGCACCCGGTGCGGATCGGCCACGTTCGCGCGGCTGTTGGGGAACTCGGCGTAGATCATCCCGTAGCTGACGCCCTCGACGGGGTCCATGTCCGCCGTCATCCCCATCCCGACGTAGGTGGTGAACGAGCTGACCTCGTCCCCCAGGTCGACCACCCCGCGCTCGATCTCCTCCATCACGACGCCGGTCTGCTCGATGCCGAAGTCCATCGGCGTCTTGACCGAGACGAAGAGCTGGTTGAAGTCCGACGGGAACAGCTCGACGGGCAGGTGCCGCGACAGTCCGCAGGTGCAGAAGAGCATGGCGACGCAGGCCAGCAGGAACGGGGCGGCGTTGCGGAGCAGCGCCTCGAGCACCCGGCCGTAGCCGTCGCGCGCGCGCTTGATGCCGGCGTCGACCCGCTCGCGCAGCGCGTGGCTGCGGCGCGAGATCGCGCCCGCGCCGGCGCTGCCGAGGCCGCGGCTCCCCCAGTCGAGGTAGTGCGCCGGCAGGATCACGAGCGCCTCGAGCAGCGAGCCCAGCAGCGTGACGATCACGGCCTTCGGCAGCAGCGCGAAGAACTCGCCGCTGGTGCCCGAGATGGTGAGCATCGGGAGGAAGGCCGCGACGGTGGTCGCCACCGTGGCGATCACCGGCCACATCACCTGCCGGGTGCCCTCTACGATCGCGCTGCGCACCGCCTCGCCTTCCTCGATCCGGCGGTAGATGTTCTCGATGATGATGATCGCGTGGTCGACCAGCATTCCCGACACCATGATGAAGCCGATCAGCGACAGCGAGTTGATCGTGAGGCCCATCGACGGGAACACCGCGAACGCGAACAGGAACGAGAAGGGCACCGCCAGGATCGCCAGCAGCGCGTTGCGGAAGCCCACCGAGAACCACAGCACCGCGACCACCGCGATCACGCCGAGCAGCAGGTTCGACTCGAGCAGCTGCATACGCGAGTCGATGTAGGCGGAGGTGTCCCAGGTGATCGTGGTCTCGACGCCCGGGGGCAGCAGCGGCTGCGACGCCTCCACCAGCGCGCGCACTTCGTCGACCAGCGTGCGGATGTCGGACTCGTCCTCCTTGGCGACGCCGATCAGGATGGCCGGGTGGCCGTTGTAGCGGCCCGAGACGCGCCGCGTCTCGAAGCCGGGAACCACGTCGGCGACCTCGGCGAGCGTCACGTGGGTGCCGTCGGGGTTCTTCTTCACCACGGTGGCGAGCAGCGTCTGGGGCGACGCGAAGTTCCCGAGACCGCGCACCGTGACCTCGGTGGCCGCCTCGGTCGTGAAGGAGCCCGCCGGGATGTTCATGTTGTTGCGCCGGATCTGGGCGTGGATCTCGGGCAGGGTCAGGTCGAACTGGAGCGCCCGATCCTTGTCGACCAGCACGCGCAGCTCGCGCTCGCGCTCGCCCCGCAGGATCGCCTTGCGCAGCCCGGGCAGCCGCTCGAGCCGGTCCTCGAGCGCCTCGCTCACGTCGAGCAGGGCGCTCTCGCCGACCCCTCCCACGTCGGCCACCGCGATCATGCAGACGCTGCGCACCTCGGAGACCGACAGCTCGCGCAGGATCGACTCCTCGGCGTCGTCCGGCAGGTCGTCCACGCGGTCGAGGGCGGCGCGCAGCTCGTTGAGCGAGGCCTCCTGCTCCGCGGCCTCCAGCGTCTCGTCCCACTCGACCTCGATCTGGGAGACGCCGGCCCACGAGTAGCTCGACAGCTCCTTGATCCCGACCGTGTCCTCGATCTCGTCCTCGATCTTGGTGGTGACGAGCCGCTCGACCTCGTCGGGCGAGGCGCCCGGCCAGGGCGTGGTGATGATCGCCTCGTTGAACGAGATGTCCGGGAACACGTCGACCGGGATGCGGCGCAGGGCGAACAGCCCGGCGAGCAGGATGAGCACGAACAGGATGTTGACCAGGACGACCTGACGGACCGAGAACTCGGGCAGGCTCACGACGAGGCGGCTCCGGCCGCGAGGCGCACCGCGACGCCGTCGCGCAGCCCGCGCACGCCCGAGGTCGCGATGCGCTCGCCCGGCTCGAGGCCGCCGAGCACCTCGAGCTCGGCCGGGCGGAACGGCACGTCGCGCAGCTCCACGCGCCGCTGGCGGGCCACCCACAGGCCGTCGTCGCGCGGCTCGAGCACGTAGACGTAGAGCAGCCCGTACCGGTCGACCGCGGCGTCCTGCGGAATCAGCGCGACCGGCTCGGGCGCCGCGACCTCGATCGTGACGCGCGCGATCATCCCCGGCAGCAGGGTGGTGTCGGCGTTGGGCACCTCGACCTCGACCGGGAACTTCTTGTTGTGGGGATCGGCGGCCCGGCCGATCCGGGAGACGCGACCGCGGAACGCGCGCCCCGGGAATGCCTCCAGCTCGACCCCGACCGCGGCCCCGCGCTCGAGCGCGACCACCTCGCGGTCGGAGACCCCGACCACGATGCGGGCCGTGCTGAGATCGAGCAGCCGCGCCACCTCCTGTCCGTTGCGCAGGTACTCGCCCACCTCGACCGGGAAGCTCTGGAGCACGCCGGCGAAGGGCGCCGCGATCGTCTTCTTGGCGATCTGGTCGCGCGCCTCGATCAGGTTCGCGCGCGCCTCGCGCTGGTCGGCGAGCGCGACGCGATGGGCGTTGACGGCGTCGTCGTGACGCGCGGCGCTCGCGGCATCGCGCCGGGCCAGCGACTGCCAGCGATCGAGCTCGCGCTGCGCCAGGTGGAGCCGGCTCTCGGCCCGCGCCAGCGCCGCCTCGGCCCGCTCCACCGCGACCTGCGCCAGGGTGGGATCGACCGATACCAGCGTCTGCCCCGTGTCGACGAGATCGAGCTCGTCGGCGCCGATCGCCACCACGCGGCCGTGCGTCTCGGAGAACAGCTCGACGCGACGGCGCGCCTCGACCACGCCCGCGATGCGCGCTCGGCGCGCCAGCGGCTGCGGCGCCACCTCGAGCGAGGTCACCCGGGGTGCCGTGGCGGCCTCGCCGGCCGCCGCCACGGCCTCGGGACGCGGCGCCGACGCGAAAAGCACGAAGCCCAGCACCGCGAAGCCCGCGGCGGCGGCGAACAGGCCCACCCGCAGCCACGAGCGACGGGCCGGCGCGCTCATCGCGCGGCCTCCGCCGCCGGCCGCAGCGCCGCGTCGACCAGCGCCCGGTAGGCGGCGCGCAGCGTGGCGGGGTCCGCGCGCCCGGGATCGAAGGTGGCGTGGAAGATGAAGCCCGACAGCAGCGCCGGGATCGCGGTCGCGAGCGCATCGACGTCCACCTCCGGCCCGAAGCAGCCCTGCGCCTGACCGGTACGGATCGTCGCCGCCACCTCGCGACCGCGCTCGTCGAAGAAGTCGCGCAGGTAGGCGTAGAGCTGATCGCGCCGCTGCGCGTCGTTCGCGACCACCGCCCAGGCCTGGTACTGCACCGGCGCGCGCGGCCCGTTGCGCGCCAGCACGTCGGCCAGCCCCGCCAGCAGCTGCTCGAGCCGCGCGGCCGGATCGTCGGTGTCGCGCATGCGCGCGTCCACCAGGCGCCGGCCCTCCTCGAAGCTCTCGAGGATCATCGCGAGGAACAGATCGTCCTTGCTGGCGAAGTAGTGGTAGAGCGTGCCCTTCGACACGCGCGCGAGCGCGGCGACCTCCTCCATGCGCGCCGCCGCGAAGCCGCGCCGCGCGCAGACCTGCTCGGCGGCGGCGAGGATGCGCTCCCGCTTCGAGTCGCTCTCGGCCCAGGCGGGATCGGGCGAGGGGCTGCTGAGCTGAGACACCAGGACTCCGCAGGCGCGCGGGTACCGACCGGTCGGTACTGTAGCATCGGAGAGGCTCCACGGCAGCGGGGACGTTCCTTGCGTAGCTTGTGCATCCCTCTCTGGCGGGCGCGGAGCGAACGGCCGGATTCCAGGAGTTGCCATGCCCGATCTGCTCGCGCTCTCCGCGCGCTACATCGACG
>JASJBO010000056.1 GCA_030066475.1 Myxococcota bacterium | reverse complement strand
TCCGGCTTCGGGGTGCCCGCGTAGAACTTCGACCAGACGTGCGTATAGGCCGTGTTGCCGCGAGCGACCAGCCGGTCGATGGTGTCCTTCGGGTTGAAGAGGTCCGGGACGCGGTGGTGGAACACGTTGTCGTTGACCCACATCCGCCGGATGTGGTCGCGCGGCGGCGTGGCGAAGGGGTCGCCCTGGCCGCCGAACATCATGCCCGCGTTCAGCAGGACGTTTCGCGCCGCGAAGTTCAGGTCGGAGTGGCCGTGGACCCGGTAGTTGTGCTTGGTGGTGTTCCTGGGTCGCACCTTGGAGGGATCGTCGAGCGTCGCGTCGAAGCCGTCCCACGAGTTCTGGAGCGTGCTGTCGACCAGCACGCTGCGCAGGACCGAGACCAGCCGCACGGTCGCCTCGTTGCGGCCGCCCGCCGGCGCGTGGGAGCGGAACGTGCTGCAGGCCAGCACCAGGTCCTCGGACTGGAGCGGTCCCATGTCGCCGCTCCAGACGCTGTAGCTCTCGCCGCGGATCGTGCTCTGGTAGACGGCGATCCGCTTGCCGCGCAGACGCAGCGCCGCGCCGTCGTTGCTGCTGGGATCGAGCGCGGCGTCCACCAGCACGCCGTCGATCGTGACGTCCTCGGCGAGGTACGCCTCGCGGAACTCGACCACGGGACGGTACTGGGCCGCCAGCGGCGTCGAGATCTGCCCGTAGCGGCCCCCGGTGATGCGGACCCGGTGCACCGACCGACCGATGGCCAGGCCGCGCACCTCGATAGCCGGGTCCTCGATCGCGACCTCCACGTCCGAGGCCCGGATCTCGACGGGGCGATCGATGCTGGCGCGCACCACGAGCCGGGTGCCGGCGCGACGGGCGGCCCCGGCGAACTCCGCGGCGGTGGAGACCTCGACCTCCCGCGTGGTGGCCGGCGGCGCGGGCAGGCGGAGCTCCGCGTCGAGCGGCGCGGGAAGCGCGCCCAGGTCGCACGGCGCGGCGCGCCGCGGCGCCGCACCCGTCGGCGGGGCGTCGGTCTCGGACCCGCTCCCGCACGCGCCGACCGCGAGCACCGCGAGCGCCACCACCTGGCGCAGGGTCGCGCGGGCTCGGCCGGCCGGCTCGTGCTCGTCCTCGTGCCAGGCCATGGCAAGCTAGCGAGCGCCTCCACGGCGCTCCGCGTAGAAGCGCGTGGCCTCGCGCACCGCGGTGAGCGCCTCGGCGCGATCGCCCCAGCCGCTCGCCTCGATCCGCCCGGGTCCCTTGTAGCTCGTGAACCAGGTCTCGAGGATCCGGTCCACGCCGGGGTATCGCTCGCGGAGCGTGGCCAGGTCGGTCGCGTCCGAGAGCGGCCCCTGCAGCGGCACCGCCACGATCTTGTCGTCCCGCTCGCCGCCGTCGAGCATCTCGAGCATGCCGATCGGGCGCGCCGCCAGCACCCGTCCGCGGTCGACGGCGCTGCCCAGCAGGATCACGTCGAGGGGATCGCCGTCCCCGCCCCGCTCGGCGGGGAGCAGGGTCCGGGGCACCATGCCGTAGTTGGCCGGATAGGCCAGGTACTGCACGACCCGACCCCGTCCGTTCCTGCGCTCCCACTCGAGCCGCCGTCCCTCCGCGGCCACCTCCCACTTGGCGTTGGTGCCTGCGGGAATCTCGACGACCACGTGGATCGTGTCGGCGTCCGCGAAGGTCGGATGCCCCGTCCAGAAGTTGGGCGTCCCTACGAGTGCCGTGGCGGTCTCGTCGGCGCGCGCCGCGCCCAGCCATAGCAGGGGCAGCGACAGCAGGGTCAGTGCTGCCGCGAGCGCCCCGTTTCGCACGACTCCGCGCATCGACTGAGGTTAGCCCAGCCGGGGGATCGGACCGGCGCGGGGCCGAGGCCGGCTTCGCTACCTTGCGCTGCGCATGGCTGGTGCCCAGGCCCGTTCGGGCTGGCTCGCGAACCTGGCGCTCGTTGCCGCCTCCCTGCTCTTCGTCCTGCTGCTGCTCGCCGCCGTGGAGGGCGCCCTGCGGCTGCTGGGCCTCGGCGCTCGCGCCGCGCACGGCTCGCGGCTCGCGTACCAGCAGATTTCCCCGCCCCTGCTGGAGCCGGACGAGCGGCCCGACGGCACCCCGATCCTGCGCACGCGCGACCCCCGGCTGCCCTACCAGGCAATCCTGCGCAACAAGCCGGCAAACGGCCTGCGCGTGTTCAGCTTCGGTGGCTCGGCCACCGCCGGCCTCGGCTTCAGCCCGAACGTGACCTTCTCGCGGCATCTGGAGGTGCTGCTGCGCGAGGCCCTGCCCGACCGTTCCGTCGAGGTGGTGAACCTCGGCATCGTGGCGCTCTCCTCGGAGCAGGTGAAGGTCCTGGTCGACGACAGCTGCCGGCGCTTCGAGCCGGACCTGGTGGTGGTGTACTCGGGCAACAACGAGTTCCTCGAGGTCCACGCCGAGAAGTACGCCGCCGCCAACGCGACGCCGCTCTCGCGGGGCCTCGACCTGCTGGCCGGCACCCACCTGTACCGGCTCCTGACCCGGCTGACGGGCGGCGGGGAGGCGACGCCCTCGCTGGCCGGGAGAGACCTCTCGCACGAGGACCTGCGTCTGACGCAGGACCGCATCATCGAGCACGTCGCGATGACCGACGCGGAGATCGAGGCGGTCGTCGACCGGTACGAAGCGAACATCGAGACCATCGCCGACGCCGCCGCGGAGTGCGGGACGCCGCTGCTGCTGCTCGCGGTCGCCTCCAACTGGGAGTGGCGCGGGCGGCGCGACCTGCCCTCAGACTGGCCCGCCGAGCTGGGCGTCGAGCGGCCCGAGACGCCCGCCCACTGGCGCGAGGTGGTGCGCGCCCTCGACCAGAGGCTGGCCGACGAGGCGGACCCGGATCGGCACGAGTGGCTGTTTCGCCGTGCGCTCGCCTGGCGCGCGCTGGCCGACGAGACCCGCGCGCGCGACGACTTCCGGGCCGCGATGAACGTCGATCCGCACCTGCGCCGCGCGCTCGACGCCGCCAACGACCGCGTCGCGGCGGTCGCGCGCCGCCGCGGGGTGGCCTTCCTGGACACGGTCGAGGCGCTGGCCGCCGGGGCCGAGGGCGGCATCGTCGGCTTCCGGGAGTTCTACGACTACGTGCACTTCACGCCCGATGGCGCCGCGCGCGTCGGCGTGGCGATCTTCGAGGCGATGCAGCGCCTCGGGCTGGTGCCGGCCGCCACCGGGGTCGACGCGGGCGCCTACGCGCGTGTGTACCGGGCCCGCATCGAGGGGCTGCGCGAGGACTTCGCCGAGGTCGACCAGTGGCTGGGCGTCGGCTCCGATCCGGCGCGCATCCACGACCGCGACCTGTGGAAGTACGATCGGATGCTCGACGAGCTCGACGAGCGGCTGGCGCGCGACCCGGACGACGTGCGCGCGCGCATCGACCGCGGCAACGCGGCCTGGTTCCGGCCGGACGGGGCGGAGGACGCGGCCCGCGACTGGCGCGCGGCGCTGGAGCTGCGCGAGCTGCCGCCGCTGCGGGCCAACCTCGAGCGCCTGCTGGCCGAACGCCCGCGCTGAGCCGCCCTCAGCGCACGTCCAGCGGCACCTCGTTGCTCATCAGGCCGCCCGGCGTCACGAGCTGGAAGGTGTGCTCGCCCACCGGCGGTAGCGCCGCCAGCTCCACCCGCATGGCGTCGTCCTGGCAGCTCGGGAGCTCGCCGCCGACGGCGCACGAGAGCGTGCCCTCCACGGCCCGGCCGTCGATCACGACGATCGCGCCCGGCGCGACGTGGTGCCCGAAGAACGTGAAGTGGGTCACCGGGCCGGACAGCAGCGGGATCCGCGCCAGGAAGAAGCGCGCGAACTCGTGCTGCGGCGCCTGCGAGGACAGCCACAGCGCCGGCTGCGGGTGGTCGACGTCCACCGCCGGGCCCAGGCGGGCCGTGGCCGTCACCACCCGGTCGCCGCGCTGCGCGCCCTCGATCAGCTCCTGGCGCGAGAGGCCGCGCTGGCGGTTGGGCAGCCGCCAGTAGAGACCGTCCTCGTAGGCGTAGGTGGTGCGGTCGCTGAGACCCCAGCGCAGCTCCACGCCCTGGAGCAGCAGCTGCACCACGCCGTCGGCGTCGGCCTGCTCGAGGCGGGCGAGCAGGGCGACCGTGGCGTCGAGCTGCGCCGGCGCCGTGGTGTTCGGATCGAGCGTCACCTGGCGACCCACGGTCGAGGAGAAGCCGGTGGACCCCTCCTCGAACAGCTGGAACAGCGAGAACGGCCCAGTGCCCAGCGAGGCGCGGTTCGTGAGCGGAACGAACTCGGTGCCGAAGGTCATGCCCCAGGAGTAGAGCTCGTCGGGTCCGTGGTTCGGATCCCACGGCACCTCGTTCAGACCGGTCGCGCTGATCAGCTCCCACATGCCGGCGCGGCCGTTCGGTAGCAGCAGGTGCCGGTCGGTCATGCCGCGGAAGGTGGGCGCGTCCATGCCGCTGCCGGGCGTATTGGAGTTGGCCCAGAAGGGGAGCGAGTGGCAGGCGCCGGCCCGGCTGCAGCCCGGGTGCTCGGCGTCGGTGCCCACCACGAAGTGGCGCCAGCCCAGCGCGCCCAGCTCCGAGAACTGGTCGTCGAGCCGGCGGGAGCGGGCGGGCGGATAGGGCACGCTGCGCAGGAACACCGCCATGGCGTCGCGCTCGGCCTCGCTGAAGGCGCCCGCCAGGCCCGCCTCGTTCTGATCGTCGGGACAGCCGGTCTGGTCGCACATCGTGCCCGACATGGCCCCGTCGACCAGATCGCGGAAGCAGCTGTGCTCGTCGGTGCAGTTCGGCTCGATGCCGGGGCCTTCGCCCGTCGTCTCGCCGTTGATGCCGCCGATCGGATCCCCCGGGACCCCGTCCCAGTGGAGCGGCAGGGTGCCGCGCAGGCCGCGGATCGGCATCGTGGTGCGGGGCTGCGCCTGGTCGCAGCCGTCCGTGAAGCACTTGGAGCCCAGGTTCCACAAGAGCTGGTCGGTGTTCCCGTCGGGATGGCAGCTCGCGCACGAGAACGTGCCGGTGGTCGAGCCGGCCGCGTCGTTGAAAGCGATGCGTCCGAGCTTCACGTCGGGGTGGGTCGGGTCGTCGAGCGCGATGCGCGCGCTCTCGGTCGGGCTGGCCGGATTCGAGACGTCCACCCGCGAGACGCTGTTCTCGACCGCGTTGAAGACCCAGGCCCGCTGCGGCGCGCCCTCGCTCGAGGACTCGAGCACGAGGCCGCGCGGGATGGCGCCGACCGCGGTGCTGCCGAGCCGTGCTCCCGTGTTCGCGTCGAGCGTGAAGAGCCGGCTCGAGCCGGAGGCCACCGCCACGATCGTGGAGTCGTCCGCGCTGATCTGGATGCCGAACGGCGTGGCGAGCTGCGTGCCCGGCGTCGGGTGTACCGGCGGCAGCGGCTCGAGGTCGAACACGTCGATCTGGTCGCAGCTGCCGGAGCAGTCCACGCGCGCGATCTGGTTCAGGAACATCCGGTTCTCGATGTCGACCAGCTCCTCGCCCGCGGTGCCGGCGGCGCCGTTGGCGTCGTTGCGCCCCTCGGTCTGCGCGATGAACACGCGGCCCTGCGAGTCGACCGCGAGGCCGTAGAGCAGGGTGCCGATCGTCGAGACCTCGAACAGCGGGGTCTCGTCGGCCGTGTCGTAGACGAACAGGTCGCGGTCCGGCACCTCGGCGCGGCGGACGATGTCCGCGACCATGTTGCGCGTGAGGATGTCGTCGCCCGAGTTGTCCGAGAGGAACAGGAAGCTGAAGGTGCAGATCGGGTCGGTGGCCGGATTGATGCAGCCCGAGAACTCGGTCTGGTTGCCCGACTCGAACGGGAGCGCGTAGAGGCGCCCGTTCCGCACCGCGAGCGCGCGCGGCTCCTGCGCCCACACCTGGATCTGCTTGGTCACCGCCCGGGAGGCGACGTCCACCACCGCGATCCGGTTGCGCGAGGAGAGCGCCACGTAGGCCTTGGCGTCGCTCGCGAAGGCGATCCCGACCGGCTCGTCGAAGTCGGTCACCTGGCCGCTCTCGTCCCAGGCCGTGACGGTCGCGACGACGTGGTAGCGGCTGCGGCTGGCCGGGTCGGTGTCGACGACGCTGACGGTATCGGAGACGTGGTTCGAGACCCAGACCTCCTTGCCGTCGGGGCGCACGGCCACGCTCACCGGGTCGATGCCGGTGGGAATCCGCTGCACGACCGCGAGCGTCGCGGTGTCGATCACCTCGAGCACGTCCGCCGGCGTGTTCACCACGTACAGCTCGCTCCCGTCGGGCGACAGGGCGATCGGGTCGGCCTGCGGGCTCGCGAAGCCGGGGTGTCCGGTGGGAGGCGCGCCGCAGGTCAGCGCCAGCGCGCCCGCGGCGGCCAGGACGAGGGCGGCCAGCTGGAACCGCAGGGCTCGGCGGCTGCGCCGAACCGGGTGGGGATGGGCCATGTTGCTCTCCTCGGGGCCTGGGGCCCGATCGATCCACCCCACGGTACTCGAATCGCCGCATCGAGAGATCGGGAATCGACGAGCGGTGCTCCCCGCCCGAGGAGCGGCTGGATCCAGGGGTCAGCCCTGCGGGGTCGCTCGCGGGGCAGCCGGAGAGGCGGGGACCGTGCGCCGCCGGGCCTGTCGGGCGAACTCGGCCGGGTCCGCGGTGGGCGCGTCGCACACGCGGTTGCGGCAGACGTAGGCGGTGGGCGTCCCCCCGATCGCGCGCTTGTGGCGCAGACTGGGGACGTGGCGCGCGAGCGCGGGCAGCTCGGCTTCGGCGACCACCACCAGTGACCGGTTCGGCACGAAGCTCGGGCCGAGCGCGCGCAGGAAGGGCTCCGCCTCGGCGCGCGACCGCGGCGTCACGACCAGCAGCTCGACGGGCTCGTCCAGCAGGAAGTCCACGGCGTCGTGGAGACGGGGCAGGGCGGTGGGGGCGCGCTCCAGCACGCCCGAGAGGGCGCGCACGGTCATCTCGGCGCGCTCGCCGATCGCGGCGTCGCCGGTCAGCAGCTGGAGGCGCAGCGCGTTGAGCGCCGCCACGCTGTTGCCGCTCGGCACGGCGCCGTCGTGGCTCGGCTTCTCGCGCACCAGCAGGCGCTCGCCGTCGGACGGGACGGTGAAGTAGCCGCCGGCCGTGTCGTCGAAGAAGCGCCGGTCGAGATCGGCCTGGAGCGAGAGGGCGGCCTCGAGCCAGCGCGGCTCGCCGGTCGCCTCGAACAGGTCGAGCAGCCCGGCGATCAGGAACGCGTGGTCGTCGAGCAGACCGGCTCCGTGCGGGCGGCCTTCGTGGAGATAGCGGGCCAGGCGCCCGTCCGGCCGCGCGCGCGCCAGCAGGGCGGCCGCCGCCACGCGGGCGCGCTCTACCGGCTCGCGCTCGCCGAAGGCCAGCCCCGCCTGGGCGTGGGCCGAGATCGCGAGCCCGTTCCAGGCGACGATCTGCTTGTGGTCGGTGAGCGGCGGCACGCGCTCGGAGCGGGCCGCGGCGAGCCGCGCGCGGATGCGCGCCAGGTCCTCGCGCACGGCGTCGACCGGGCGTCCGCGCTCGGCGGCCAGCGCCTCCGGCGGCCGGTCGCGGCGCAGCACCGTGCGGCCGCCTTCGAAGTTGCCGCGCTCGGTCACGCCGTAGGCGGTCAGGGCCAGCGGCGCCAGCTCGTCGCCCACCGCCGCGCGCACCTGCGCCGGCGTCCACACGAAGTAGCTGCCCTCCTCGCCCTCGCTGTCGGCGTCGCTCGCCGCGTACCAGGTGCCGTGCTCGGAGGTCATCTCGCGCGCCAGGTAGTCGAGCACGTCGCGCGCCCGCTCGCGCCAGCGCGAGTCACCGCTCGCCTGCCAGGCCTCGGTGTAGGCGCGCGCGAGCAGCGCGTTGTCGTAGAGCATCTTCTCGAAGTGGGGCACGGTCCAGGTGGGCTCGGTCGTGTAGCGGTGGAACCCGCCGCCCACGTGGTCGTAGATGCCGCCCCGCGCCATCGCGTCGAGCGTGCGCTCGGCCATGCGCAGCGGCTCGGGGTCGCCACTGCGCCGGTGATGTCGCAGCAGGAAGGGGATCGGCAGGCTCGACGGGAAGCGCGTGCGGCCGCGCAGGCCGCCGTGCTCGGGGTCGAAGCGCTCGCGGTAGCTGGCGAAGGCGGCGTCGATCTCGCCGGCGCCGGGCAGGCCCACCGCGGGCGCCGGCCGCAGCTCGGCGCGCATCGCCGCGACGAGCCGGCGCGTGTTGTCGTCGATCCGCTCGCGCTCGACCGCGTAGGCGTCGCGAACGCGGTCGAGCACGGTCCGGAAGCCCGGCCGTCCGGAGCGGGGGTCGTCGGCGGGCGGGAAGTAGGTGCCGCCGTAGAACGGACGACCGTCGGGCGTGAGGAACACGTTCAGAGGCCAGCCGCCGCTCCCGGTCAGGACTCGCACGGCGGTCATGTACACGCCATCGACGTCGGGTCGCTCCTCGCGGTCGACCTTGATCGCGACGTAGTAGCGGTTGAGCAGCGCCGCGGTGACCGGCGAGTCGAACGACTCCTCCTCCATCACGTGGCACCAGTGGCAGGTCGAGTAGCCGATCGAGACGAACACGGGGCGGTTCTCGGCGCGCGCGCGGGCGAAGGCCTCGTCGCCCCAGGCGTACCAGTCCACCGGGTTGTGGGCGTGCTGCTCCAGGTAGGGGCTGGTCTCGAGGATCAGCCGGTTGGTGTAGCGGGGCCGGCCGTCGGGCAGGCGCTGGTGGGTGCGCGGCTCGTAGTCGGGGCCGCGGGCGGCCAGCGCCGCCTCGATGCGCGCGGCCAGCGCGGGCGGGAAGGGCGCCGCTCCGGGCAGCGGGTCGGCGGCCGCCGCGGCGGCGAGCAGGGCGAACGGCGCGAGCGCGAGGCCCGGGCGGCAGCGCATGGCGGAGTCATGGTAGGCGACGCCCCCTGGCGGAACGGGCGTTCCCTCGGGAGGGAAACGAGACTCCACCATGGTGCGGGCGCCGGCCGGAAGCCCATCCCGCAAGCTGCTGCAGTCGATGCGTTTCCCGCGAACATAGAACGTGTTTCATTTCGGCACGGGGCTTGCTTCGAGTCCTGCAGCCAGAAGATCGAGGACGTGCGGGTCACCCCTACGGGCTCGCCTTCGGGATCGGCACCTCCGCGATGAACCAGCTGCTGAAGTCGCAGATCGAGAGCGGTCTGCTCCAGCTCGACATCGACCAGATCGACCTCACCGGCGGCGGCTCCCTCATCCCGGTCATGGCGGGTGTGCTGGCCGGCTTCGTCCCGGGCGTGCTCGACCAGTACAATCGAGTTCGAGACCGGAAGGGAGGGTGTGGCCTTCCGTTCACTACTGTTGGGCTGCGGCGCGAGGCTGCTCCATGATTCGGAATCGATCGAACGCGAGTCGCTACAACTGGGGCACCGATTGCGAGGGCTGGCATCTTCTGTCTTCTCCTCGGCACCGCGTTCAGCGCGGTTGGGCGCAGCGGAACCGCCCGTAGATTGGACCGGGCGGCGGAGTATGTGCGTCCTGCGAGCGACTGGTGCGGAGTTCGATCCGGACGCCTTTCTCGAGGGCTCGCGCCTCCAACCTCGCAAGGTGTTCCGGCGCGGCGACCCTCGTCTCCCGAACTCCCAGCCGGACGGCCCGCGACACCAGACCTCCGGCATCCACATCGACGTGTCGGAGGCGCAGTGGTCGGATCTCCCCGGACAGGTCGCCGACGCGGAGCGTTTCCTGAGCGCCAATCGGGACGAGGTCGAGCGGCTAGCGGGAGCACCCGGCGTGACCGACCTGGTGCTCGACTTCCCCATCGAGCTCCGGATCGACGGCGAGGGCGTCGCCGCGCAGTTCGACCGCTTCCCCGCCTCGCTGGTGCGCCTGGCGGGCGCCCTCGGACTCGCCCTCGAGCTCAGCACCTACCCGCGCAGCGACGGGTAGGGGCGCTCAGCGCTCCGCGTCGAGGTAGGCCTCGATCGCCTGCTCCCACTCGTCGGGCCGGAAGAACATCGGGCCGATGCCGCCCTTGTAGGCGACCCGGCCGTCGCGGCCCACGAGCACCAGGCGCTCGGGCATGGCGCCCCACGCCTTCGCCACCGCGTCGTCCATCTCGTCCACCACGGCCGGCATGTCGAGCGCCATCTTCAGCATGCACGCCTGCCCGACGTCGATGCGCTCCTCCATCGACTGGTGCTGGCGGAACAGGACGGCGTCCTGCTCGTTCTCCTTCACCTGCCAGCCGTCGGTGGGGTGGATCTCCTTGATGTAGACCACGTAGAAGTCGACGCGGTCTTCGAAGCGGCGGTAGATGCGGTTGAGGGTCCCAGCCTGGGCCCGGAAGGGCGGTCAGGTGTAGGAGCCGAAGACCAGCGCGACGGGCCGCTTGCCGAAGTGCGTCGAGAGCGTCATCGATTCGCCGCGGTCCGGCGCCGAGCCCGGCAGCCACGGCAGCGTGAAGTCGGGCGCCGGCTCGCCCTGCTGGACCGACTTCGCCTCGATCGCCATCAGCTCGGCCACGACCGGGCCGGCCTCGGGGTGCGACATCGCGTCCTTCAGGTCCTCGACGGTGAGCCCGGCGAGCTTGCCGTCGGCCTGGTCCGCCTCGAGCTGGTCGCGCATGCCGTCGAACATCTGCTTCGGGTCGAACTCCGCCATGGCGGGCTCCTCCGTCGTGGTGGGACCGAGGGTATCACGTCGGCGCCGGCCCCCGCCGTCAGGCGTCTCCGAGGTAGACCGAGTACTCGAAGCCGTCCGAGAGCTTCAAGGTGGTGGACTCGAACCCGTGCGCGCCCGACTGCACGTAGTCGACGTAGGGCCGCAGGTCCTTCCGGAAGGTGAAGATGTTGTCGGCGAGCACCACGGCGCCGCGCCGCAGCCGCGGCGTGACGAGCTCGAGCACCGGGAGGTAGAGGTCCTTCCAGCCGTCGAGCAGCACCAGGTCGACGGGCTCCGGCAGCTCGCGCAGCGTCTGCGTGGCGTCGCCCAGCCGGACGTCGGCGACGTCGGCGAGGCCCGCCTCCTCGAGGTTCGCCAGCGCGCGGGCGTGCTTCGACGGCTCGATCTCACTGCCCACGACGGTGCCGCCGCCGTTGTCGCGCACCGCCGCCGCCAGGTAGAGGGTCGAGACGCCGAACGAGGTGCCGAACTCCACCACCCGGCGGGCGTCGAGTGCGCGCGCGGTCAGGTAGAGCAGCTCGCCCTGCTCGCGCGAGACCGGGATGTAGAAGTCCTTCATCGCCTCGGGCGTGATCGCCTCGACGAAGCCGCGGCCGCGCAGCCAGCCCCCGACGACGCTCGGCACCAGGGTCAGGAAGCGCAGCCGGTCGCCGCGCGCCGCGGCGTGGAGGCGCTCGAGCACGCCGCGGACGGGCTCGGAGCGCAGCGAGCTGTATGCCATTCGGGTCTCCTCCCTATTGGAGCGCCGCGAGCCGTCGCAGCAGCCAGCGGGACGCCCCTCGGCGGCGCGCCGCTGCGGCCAGGAGATCCTCGCACACCGCGTCGAACACCGCGGCGGCCTCCGTCTCGATCAGCGCCCCGTGACACAGGAAGATGCGCTCGATCGGCCAGGCCCGGGCGCGCTCCAGGGCGGCGCGGGCCGCCTCGGCGTCGTGCGTGTAGAAGCGGAACTCGGGCGAGGCCATCGGGTGCTGCCGAACGCCGAAGGCGCGGGCCAGGGCGCGGGCGAAGGGGCCGGCGCTGTGCCGGTCGAGGTTCTCCACGAAGTCCCCGACCAGCAGCGTGCCCGACTGCCGCTGGAACAGGAGCGCCTCCGAGAAGAACACGTTGCCGCCCGTCAGCACCTGGTCGAGCTCTTCCGCCCAGCGTGGGTCCGGCTGCGGGCCGAGCTCCCCGTCGAAGCGCAGCTCGGGGCGGCGCTCCGCGAGGCCCGGCGGCGCCAGCAGCTCCGCGTCGGGATGGGCCCGGCGCCACTCGTCGAGCGTCTGGTTGTGGATCTTGTTGGGGGAGACCACGAAGCGCACGGCGCCCAGCCGCGCCAGCTCGTCCCGCGGCGTGTCGCGCAGCGGGATCGGCGAGTAGACGAGCAGGCGCTCGCCCCGCAGCCGCACCACCGCCATGCGGGTCTGGAGCCGCACTCCGTAGAAGCGGATCCAGGCGTCGGCCGTGAAGACGCCGTCGGCGAGCTGCCTCATGCCTGGACCGTAACCGAAGCGGCGCCCGCCCCCGTGGGGGTCAGGCTTCGCCCGGCCCATCTCGCCGCCCCGAGGCTCCCCCCAACAGCCTAGACCGTCCGGCGTAGCCGCATCGGCCGATGTTCGGCGCGGCCCGTTCCGACCACTTTGTGCCCCGAGTTCAACGGCCTGCGGGCCGCAGCCAATCGGAGGCACATCATGTTTCGCAATCCCTCGAGAGTTCGCCGCGCGCTTCGCACCCTGGGCGTGGCCGTCCTGGCCCTCGGGCTCGGCGGCTGTCCCTGGAGCACCGTCGAGGTGACCGTCCAAGGGCTCGCCAGCGGGTCCCTGCTGAAGCTGAAGGACCACGTGACGGGCGAGGAGCTCGAGATCACCGAGAGCGGGGTCCATCCGTTCGAGCACCAGACCTTCGCCCACGACGTCCGGATCGAGTCGGCTCCGGCCGGTCACCGCTGCGAGGTCACGAAGGCCACCTACGAGTGGTTCGGCGCGGGGATCTTCCCGGAGGTGCAGGACGTGCGGGTCACCTGCATCTCGGCAGCCGACTGCGCCGGCGACTCGGACGCCGACGGCCTGAGCGACTGCCGCGAGCTCGACCTGGGCACGCACCCGTGGCGCGACGACACGGACGGCGACGGGTTCACGGACGGCGAGGAGGTCGACCAGCTCTCGAGCCCGGCCAACCGCTTCCGCTTCAACCCGCGCATCGCCGACCTGCCGCTGCTCGACATCGAGCTGGTCGAGGCGCCGCGGGTCGACATGCTCTACACGACCCAGAGCGCGCAGACCGAGGTGGTCGGCTCCGACCACTCGCAGACGTCGAGCCGCAGCCAGTCGAGCCACTGGGGCGGCGGCACCAGCCGCATGGTCGCCCTCGGCCACAGCGTCAACGTGTCGCGCACCGACACGGTGGCGGTCGGCTTCGAGGTCGGCCCGACCGACGCCAAGGTGACGGGCGAGTACTCGGTGTCGCTCCAGCAGGGCATGGAGCGCTCGGTCACCAACACGACCGGCTCCACCTGGGACTGGAGCCGCGAGCAGACCGCCAGCAACAGCGAGACCTACGCGCAGCACGAGGAGATGCGCGACACCCAGGGCGTGACCGTCGAGGGCGCCGTGCTGACGGCGGCCGTGGTGGCGCGCAACCGCAGCGGGATCGCCTACGACCTGTCGAACTTGACCCTGACGGCCTCGTTCTACGACCCCGAGTTCCCGGCGAGCACCGAGACGATCGCGACGCTCCGCTACGCCGACGGCGCCTTCCCCACGACGTCGGTCACCACCGACTCCGAGAGCATCCGCTGGCCCTTCAGCGCCGAGATCCCGATCTCGGTGGCGGAGCGCATCCTGCGCGACTCGCGCCAGATGGTGGTGGAGCCGGCGACCTTCCTGCTCGCGGACGGCGTCGGCGGCTCGATCGTGCTGGCCGACCAGACGATCGCGGCGCGCACGGCCGAGATCGTCGTCGACTTCGGCCCGGAAGCCAACCGCCAGGACGTCTACCGCGTGGCGGTCGACAACGGCGACGGCTCGCAGTGGATCTCGGCGCGCGAGGCGCTCGCCGACGTGCTCGGGCTGACCGTGGAGCAGGGCCGGGGCCGCTGGCGCTTCGGCAGCGAGGCGGCGGCGCGCGACGCGAAGGCCGGCCTCACGCGGCTCGCGATCCCGGAGCTGCTGGGCCTGGACTTCGCGATGAGCGCGGAGGCCAACCGCTACTGGATGGTCGCCCACAACCACGCGATCGCGCAGGGCGCGGCGCGCGAGACCGACCTGCACCACATCCTGATGCAGGACTACGACCTGTCGAGCACGCGCCTCTACGCGGGCGACACGATCACCCTGGTGCTGGTGTCCGACGGCGACCGCGACGGCCTCGAGGACCGCCAGGAGCGCGAGCTGGGCACCGACCCCGCCTCGGCCGACACCGACGGCGACGGCCTGCTCGACTCGGAGGAGGTGTACGGCTTCGCGCTCCAGGGCTGCAGCACGACGCCCGCGCCCGAGGCCAGCTCGAACCCGCTGAAGGTCGACACCGACGGCGACGGCGAGGAGGACGGCGTCGAGCGCGCGCGGTGCAGCGACCCGGGCCTGTTCTTCTGGGCCTCGGCGGGCGACGACCAGGAGAAGGACCTGCGCGAGTTCGCGATCTTCGAGGCGTCGATCGAGGAGCGCGTCGCGAACGCGGCGAGCTGCCGCTGGACGCTGCGCGAGCCGGGCGTCGCCACGCCGCTGCACGAGCACGACGGCTGCCTGTTCGTCTACACCACCGACCGCGTCGGCAGCTTCGACGTCCGGCTCGAGGTGACGGTGGACGATCCCGAGGCCGGCGCGGTGGTGCGCGAGGACACGGCGCGCCTGCAGGTCTGGAAGGAGCGCAACGACGCGGCGTTCGTGGTGCCCTTCGCGCTGGCCGACCCGTCGGTCGGGACGCGCGACGGCAGCCGGGAGCGGCCCTACACCTCGCTGGTCGAGGGCCTCGCCGATCCGTTCGGGCGCGACCTGTACGTGATGGGCGGCGCGCCGTTCGAGCTGGTCGACTCGGTGGTGGTGCCCGCGGGCGTGAGCCTGTTCGGCGGCTACGACCGCGACTGGGTGCGGCGGCCGAGCACCGCGAAGAGCCAGATCGCCGTGGAGGTGAACGGAGCCGGACCGGCGATCCACTTCGCCTCGATCGACGACGAGGCCTGGTTCGCGGGCTTCCACCTGACCAGCCGGCTGGGCGCCGTTGCGAACGGGGCCGACATGGTCGCGCTGGCCGCCGGCACGCGCGACGACGAGGCCGAGGCGTCCGGGCGGTTCCACCTCGAGGACAACCGCATCGAGGCGGGCGCCGCGCGCGACGGCGGCGCCGGCCAGGCGGGCGGCAGCTCCTACGGGGTCTATGCCGCGAACCTGTCGAAGCTCGAGATGGCGCGGAACTTCGTGGCGGCCGGCGCGGCGGGGCGCGGCAGCAACGGCGTGGACGGCGTGCGCGGCACGAACGGCGAGGCCGGGAGCGACGGCGCGGAGGACGACCGGGTCGGCGGCGCCGGCGCCGACGGAGCCCGGAGCGGCGGCGATGCCGCACAGCCCAACGGCGGCAACGGGGGCTGGGGCGCGCAGTACGGCGGCGACTCGTACGACGGCGGGGCCGGCGCCAAGGGCTCGGATCCGCTCGACGGGGCCGGCGGCGCCAAGGGCGACACCAACGGCAAGAACACGGGCCCGGCCGGTGGCAGCGGCGCGGCGGGTCGAAGCGGCCCCGAGGGCAGCGCCGACCTCGACGCACCCGGTCTGAGCGCGCAGGACGGCTACGTGCCCGGTGGCGGCGGCTCCGGCGGTCGCGGTGGCTACGGCGGTGGCGGCGGCGGCGGTGCCGGCGGCGGCGACAAGAACTTCTGCTTCTGCGAGGGCGACGGTGGTGGCGGCGGCGGCTCGGGCGGCAGCCCGGGGACGGGCGGTACGGGCGCCCAGGGCGGCGGCGCCTCGATCGCGGTGTTCGTGCACGAGGTGGTCTCGGTGAAGTCGCAGGACGACGAGCTGCGCGGCGGCAACGGCGGACTGGGCGGCCGCGGCGGCCGCGGCGGCAACGGGGGCACGGGCGGTGCCGGTGGCGACGACAGCACGGGCAACGGCGGCCACAACGGCGGCGACGGCGGTCGCGGCGGCAACGGCGGCCGGGGCGGACACGGCGCCAGCGGTCCCGGCGGTCCCTCCTACGGGATGCTGCTCGGCAGCAACGTCGCGGTGGCACAGCTCCGCGACGCGCAGATCTCGGCGGGCGCCGGCGGCGCCAGCGGGACGAACGGCGACGACGTGGTCTGCGAGGTGGTCCGGATCGTGATTCCTCCGCGAAGCCCCTGGGAGAGCCCGCGCATCGAGAAGCGCACCGTGTGCAGCGGCAGCGGGCTCTACGGCGAGGCCAGTCGCGGGGGTGACAGCGTCGCGATCCAGGCCTGGGCGCCCGTGTCGATCCAGGGCTGCGGCGAGATCACGCCGGGTCCGGCGGGCGCCGGCGGCGACGCGGCGGTGGCCGGCAGCGCCGGCCGCAGCGAGTCGGTGCTCTACCAGAGCGTGGCCGGCGTGCTCCCCACCTGCGACGTGTTCGACTTCTAGTCGAGGCCTCGCACGCCGCCAGGCCCCGGAGCCCGCAGGGGTTCCGGGGCCTCTCGCGTCTAGCGGTCGACGAGCTCCGCCAGTCCGATTGCCTGCTCGCCCGCGCCCGCGTAGAGCAGCAGCGTGCGTGCGCCGTCGACGAAGACGGCCGGGTCGCGGAGCTGGCGGACCGCCACCGGCGACTCGCCCCGCAGCGACGGCTCCACGGGAAGTCCGGCACCCTCCCAAGGGCGCTCGGGGCGCAGCACCTCGAACGGCGCGCCCGGCGTCCAGTCGTTCCAATCGTCGGAGGCCACGTCGACGGGCGTGCACAGGATGCGCTCCGGCGCGTCGCCCACCCGCGTGAAGAAGACGTAGAGGGTGTCACTGCGCAGCCACAGCGCGGTGTGCCGCGTGTTCGACGCGAGCAGGGGGCGTCGCCGTACGCGGAAGTCGCGCAGCGCGTCGGGCGAGCGGTAGAGCAGACCCGGCATGGCGAGCCCGTAGTGCGCGCCGCGGATCTCGACCATCCGCGTAGGCCAGCCGGATCGACTCGCCCTTGTGGTGGGCGAAGTAGAGGTAGTACTCGCCCAGGCGCGGCTCGACCCACGCCGGCACGCGGATCAGCGACGGGCCGTTCACGTTGACGTAGCCGTAGCGCTCTGCTTCCGCGACGAGGCTCGCGTCGATCTCGTGGGTGACTCAGCCGCCGCGCGCTGCGGCGAGCCGTCCCGCGGCCGACTCGCGGGCGCCGCTGGCCGCCACCGCGCGCGTCGCACGCGCCAGCCCGAACAGCGGCATGTTGTTGTAGACGCACTCGTAGTCGCCGGGCCGCACCCGGTAGGTCTCGTGCCAGATGCCGACGTCGCCGTTGCTGCCCACGGCCTGGTTGAAGGCCGCCCAGGCCGGCCGGTGCTCGCGGTTCGCCGCCTTCGCGTAGCGCTCCAGGTGCTCGAACGAGCGCCAGTACTGCACCATGATCGACGGCGACCCGCCCCACTTCTCGACGCCCAGGAAGCCGCTGTCGGGGTCGGCCTCGAGCTCGCGCAGCATCCGCCCCATCGCGCGCGCTACCGGCAGCCACTTGTGCACCTTCCAGAGCTTGTTGATGCGCATCCCGATCAGGAACACCGCGAACTCCTCGTCCACGTCCGCGGTCAGCCGCTCGGCTCGGATCTCGGCCATCGGGTCCTCCTGGTCGCCTCTGGATACGGTATCGCGGCGGGTCCGGCCCGGCGGATGTGGCACCCTGATGCCGTGCTGCGCACCGTCCTGCTCGCGAGCCTGCTGCTGATTCCCGAGCCGGGGACCACCAGCCGGGAGCGTCGCTTCTGCGCCGCGTGGCTGGCCGCCAGCCGCGCGCAGCAGGAGGCCTGGCTGGATGCCGCCGACGCGCGCGAGACCGAGGGCGACCCCGAGGCCGCGGCCTGCCGCCGCCGGCTCCGCGCCCGGCTCGCCCACGGCCTCGACTACGAGTGCAGCAACCGGCGCAAGCTGACGGACGTCGAAGTGCGCGCGATCGTCGACGGCCTGCTCGCACCCTGCCAGCCGTGAGGCGCCGCCGCTCCGCGGGCCGTCGCAGCAGGTTCTTTCCCATCGAATCGCCGCCCGGGATAGAATCGAACGCGGGAGGACACCGCCGTGGAAGCCGCCGCGTGGATCGCCGTCCTGTGGCTCCTCTTCGGCGGCAGCCACGTGGCGCTTTCGAGCCTGCGGCTACGGCCCCGCCTCGTGGCCGCGCTGGGACCGCAGGGGTTCCAGGCGGCCTACTCGCTGCTCGCCCTCGCGGTGTTCACGGCACTCGTCTGGTTCTACCTCGACCACCGCCACGAAGGCCCGCTGCTGTGGGCGCCGCGCCTCGGCACCGCGGGCCTGTGGGTGCTCTACGTCGGCCAGGGTGTGGCCTGGACGCTGGTGGCGGCGGGCGGCCTCCAGCCGAGCCCCGCCATGACCGGAGGCATGGGCCAGGCGCTGCCCGAGCAGATCGAGGTGCGCGGCGCGCACCGCATCACGCGCCACGGCATCTTCATGGGCGTGGGCCTGATGGGCCTGCTCCACCTGCCGGTGAACGGGTTCCTCTCGGACGTGGTGTTCTGGTCGGGGTTCCCGGTGTTCGCGCTGATCGGCTGCTGGCACCAGGAT
>JASJBO010000055.1 GCA_030066475.1 Myxococcota bacterium | reverse complement strand
CCCTATATCAGGGTGCTCAAACCCCCTGTTTCATGATAGAAGATGGATGGGGGGGAGGCGGTTGCGGCCGAACGCCGCGTGCGGGCGCTGCGAAGCCACCGTTCCATCGCGGTCCAGCTGGGATCATCGACCGCCACAAGGAATCCCGACCGCGGGCTAGCGGAGCGAGGCACCTTCGGGCGACGCACGCCGTTCGGGATGAACTCGGTCGGGCAGCCGCCTTCTCCACCCGCATAGCCATGCCAGCGGGCCTGCTCGGGAACCGGCTTGCAGCGCGCGACGGATGGGATCGGTCATACTGGCGGGCTGCGTGCCAGTCGTCTTCGCAGCAGCAATCGGCTCGAACCCGAAT
This sequence comes from Myxococcota bacterium, assembly GCA_030066475.1. Next base: position 17,968 of record JASJBO010000055.1, on the reverse strand, counting down.
GCGCTACCGATCTGCGGGGCCACGCCCGGCCAGAGCAAACATCAGAGACTCCATGACGTCGAGAACTCACGAGAGCAATCCCGGCAGGGACCCCCTCGAGCCTCTCGAGGCGAAGGCACAGAACAGGAAGTGGATCGAAGCGGCCTACCGGGACCGCTCATCGGTCCTCCGCGGCACGCCTCGCGTCATCCAGCTGGAACACACCTCCGCATGCAAGCTGCAGTGCCTCGGTTGCCCTCACTTCGTGCAACGCGGACGAGTGGGAATCGAACTCGACTGGACGGTGCTCGAGAAACTGGAAGCGATCCTGCCCGCGGTAGAGCAGATCCACCTGAGCGGCGGCGGCGAACCCTTCATCGCACACCACCTCGAGGACGCTCTCGAGGTGTATGCACGCCATCGGATCCGTGTCACGACGACCAGCAATCTGATCTACATCAGCGACCGGGCGGTCGAACTCATCAAGGAATGCTTCGCCAAGATCAACGTCTCCTGCGACGGAGCGACCCGCGCAACGTTCGAGGGGATCCGGCGCATGGCCAGCTTCTCGGTCTTCCTCGACAACGTGAAGCGAGTGCGGGCGGCTCGCGCCGACCTCCAGCTCGTCATGGGCTTCACCCTCTATCGACAGAACCTTCACGAGCTGCCGGACGCCGTCTCTCTGGCCAGGGACCTCGGGTTCGATCAGGTGGTCGTGACGCGCATGGTTCCGCGTCCCGAGGCGCTGCCCCATACCGTCCGCGACGACGTCCTGCGCTACCCCCGCGAGACCAACCGATGCTTGCGCGAGGCTCGGAAGCGAGCCGAGGAGCTCTCCATGCCGATCGTCTTGCCCGAGCTCCTGCTGGAGGGTGGATCGGGGTCGGTGGAGGAAGAGCGGGCGGAGATCGATTCCCACCCCCGCTTCCCCGACGACACCTACGCGGACCGGCTCGCGGAGGACTGGTGGAGGGAGTGGAGCGAAGAGGCAGACATCCTCTCCAGGCCAAGGCCGGTGGTCGGAGCGCCGATCGAGCCGCCGGGACCGGCCGTCGGCTGCAGTGGCGCCTGCGAGTGGCTCTTCGAGAACACCTTCATCAACGCGAACGGCGACGTCGGCACCTGCTCCTTGATGCCGACGAACTCCCTGGGCAACATCCTCCAGGTGGAATCGTTCTCCGATATCTGGAACGGAGAGGACATGGTGGCTCTGCGGGAGCGGTACTGGAAGGGTGCCGTTCCACACCATTGCTACGGGTGTCACGTCCTCATGCACGGGTATCTGAAGCGCGTGAGCCTCCTCGAGCCGGTCGACCCGGAGAACTTCCGGTCGACGCGCTTCCAATCGCCCTCGGGAGGGTCTGGGGTCTCCCTGAAGAACCCCTGAATCGAAGGACTGCCGGACCGGGCCGATCACGTCAGCGGTTCGGAGCAGGCAGCTCCTGAGAACGAGGAGCCGTTCTTGTCCGACTCGTGCCTCCCCCATCCGCCGCAGGATCTCATCTTCATGGAGACGAGTGCGGAGCAGATGCTGCAGAACGGCAGGATCCTCCTCGACTTCGTCGATCAGCGCGGCTTCTTGAACACGAATGGATGCGTCCTCGACGTCGGCTGCGGCTACGGACGCATCGCCTACTCGCTTGTGGAGCGAGGCTTCACAGGGACCTATCTCGGTCTCGACATCCTCGGGAAGCAGATCACGTGGCTTCAGGAGAACCTCCACGGACGCGGCCCCGCCAGGCTGGAGTTCCGGCACCTGGACGTTCGCAACGCTCACTACAACCCCGGTGGAGCACTCGAGGCGACGCAGGTATCGCTTCCGGCTCCCGACACGCCGCCGGATCTGGTGCTCGCATTCAGTCTGTTCACCCACATGCGCGGGCCGGAGGTCGTCCACTACATCCACGAGATCGCTGGATTGATGGACGCCAGGTCGACTCTCTGCGCGACCTTCTTCCTCATGAACGAGTCGTGGGCGGAGTGCGAGGCGGCTGGCAAGTCGCGATATCCCCTGCGGCACCGCATCGACGAGGACTGTCGCTGCTACGACGAAGCCGACCCGCTCCACGTCATCGCCTACCGGGAGGAGTGGGTGCTCCGGACCATCGACCGATCTGGCCTGGAGCTTGCCGACGAGGTTCACCCCGGTTCCTGGTGCGGGCGAGGAAGGCGTGACTGCTACCAGGACACGCTGTTCCTTCGCCTGAAGCGGTAGCTGGGTCGTTCAGCCAAACGCTGCGCTGCGTGCCGAGGTCGGGTGGGGGCCCGTGAGCTACGGCTTGGCCTCCCTGGTCGGGCCGATGGCCGTCAGCAGCTCGCCGCGCCGTTCCTCTTCTTCCTCGAGCAGCTGCCAGCCGATGTGGTAGCCGAGCTCGCGGTAGGCCTCGAACTGGCGCTCGTCGAAGAACTGATCGGCCGTGCTCTCGTCCGGGAAGTCCGTGTGTGCCTGCTTGTAGCCGTAGAGGTCCGGCGGCAGGCCGGCCACCAGGGTGGTCTTGAGGTAGAGCAGCTTGCCCGTCTTCTTCGGGCGGCCCTCCCCCGCGGCCGGGTACTCGATCGTGCCGACGGCAAAGCCCCGCCTCGCCAGCGGGAACTTCTCCCCCGTCGGCGCCTGCAGGGGGCTGGCGCTGCCCGGCAGCAGCGAGCGCAGGTCGAAGTCGCGATCCGGGAAGGAGATCTTGACGCCGAAATCGACGCGCACGCGCTCGACGGCATTCGCGAGATCGCCGAAAGCGAACTCCTTGTCGGCGCCGCCGTCGCTCACCAGGACCACGTCGACACGGCGCCGGATCAGCTCGTAGATCCCGAGGTTCTCGAAGTGGCCGCCGTCGGTGAGCTCGACCATGCGCCCGCGCTCGTTGAGCCCCTGACCGAAGATGGCGAGCACGCCGGGGTGCACGAAGTTCGGCGGCCAGCGCAACCCGCGCTTGCAGCCCGGATGCGGCGCCCAGTAGCCGAGCCTCAGGTTGAGCAGCGCCATCAGCGCGGAGATCAGGCGCGTGCGCGTGGGGCCACCGCCGGCGACCCCCGTGTGCGGATTCGCGGCGGCCCCCGAGATGGCCATCGCGGTCGGCAGCGTCATGCCGCGCCCGGGTCGCTTCATGTAGCCGTCGGAGGGAGTCCACCCGGTCGCGTTGCTGCCGCAGTAGAGCCGGGAGACCAGGAAGCTATCGCCGCCGCGCCCGTTGTACTTGGCCTCCTTGGAGTCCACCAGGACCACGTTGGTGTTGATCAGGTGATAGGGGCGCCGGTTGTCGCCCTCACACATCGATTCGATGGTGGCGCCATCGGCCTCGGTGGCGCGGCCCCATTTTCCGCTCTTCACGTTCTCGAAGTCGGGCTGGAACGTCTCCATCAGCCGGTCGCGGTACATGCGGTGGGGGCTCAGGTAGTTGAGATTCATGAACCCGCCGGCCAGCAGCGCCACCACGCCCATGGCGAGCGCCGGCAGGGTCGGCAGCCCCTGCGCGATGGCGTAGCTGCCCACGAGCAGCCCGAACAGCAGCAGCGCCGCGCCCGCGTAGATGCGCAGCGAGGAGAGTACGCCGTCGGCCGTACCCCGGTGCTCCGACCGCGCCTGGAAGAAGCCGAGCACGCCGCCGACGACCGTCGACACGCTGGCCAGACCGCCGGCCAGGGCCTCGCCCACTTCCCGGTGCACGATCGGTATGACGCCCAGGATCGTCAGGACCGCGGCCCCTCCCAGCATGGCTCCGAGCACGATCTGAACGTCGACGCGCAGCCGGTAGCGCAGGTTGGCTCCGCCGATCTCGAGGCCGCTGACGAGGCCGTACGCGACGCCGAACGCCAGCAGCGCGACCATCAGTCCCGCGGCGACCAGGAGCAGCGGATTGGGAAACGACGCAAGCACGGCCGGGTCGCCGGGAAGCGGGGCGAAGATCCCGGCGGCGAGTCCCGCCTCCATCAGCGCGACCAGGATGGCGCCGTAGACCAGCAGCGCGACGCCGATCGTGCGCAGCACGACACCCACGAGCGACGCCACGTTGAGGCCGCTCCCGGGAAGCAGGTAGTTGCCGTGCTGGCGGATGAAGTCGAGGATCGCGTTGCGCGAGCCCCCCTCGGCGCGTCCGCCGACGCGCGCGCGGCCGAACGGGAAGTCCTCCGGCTTCGTGCCGGCCGGCTTGCCGTTCGGCAGGCCCCGCTTCAGGAACCAGGTGAGCGAGGAACCGATGTAGCCCCCGCCCGACACCGTCGAGAGGTAGTCGACCTTGGGGAGCAAGCCGCCGGCCACCAGCGCCTGCAGGATCCCGAGCCCGAACGAGGCCGACCGGATGCCGCCCCCCGAGATCGCGAGCCCACTGCGGGACGGCCCGTCCCCCTCGACCGCCCCCTCGCCGAACAGGTAGCGCCTCTCGGCGGCCTCGACCTCGGGCCACTCCTCTCCACGTTGCGGTCTCGCCAACATCCTTGGCTCCCCGGTCACCGTGGAGGTGGTGGTCCAGGAGCTCGGCAACGGTGCCTCGCCGTCGCTCGGATCCTTCGATCTACGCCTGGACTACGACGCCGCGGTCGTCAGCGCGGTGCAGGCGGACTTCTTCGGATTCCTCGGCGCACCTCTCTCTCTCTCGGACGCCCAGTTCGAGCCCGGTTCCCTGCGGATCGGTGAACAGTCCCTGCTCACCGACCCCGCCGCGCTCGACGCGCTGCAGCCCGACGGCTTCCCGCTGGCTCGCATCTCCTTCGACACGCTGGCCATCGGCACGAGCGAACTGGCCTTTTCGCTCACCCTGCTGGTGGAGGCCCGAGGCGGCTTCTTGCCGCTGGATGGCATCGGAAGCGCCGGCATCAGGGTCATCCCCGAGCCGACGACCGCGGCACTTGTCGGTCTGGGCCTGCTCCTGACCGGGTTGGCGGCGCCGAGGGTGCGCTGAGCTCCGCGCCCGGGCTCGCGGCGAGCGGGCTTCTGGGACCAAGCTGGCCCGCCCCTCCCGACGATCCCATGCTTCCGCATGCGGCGTTGGGCTCGCTCCGAGGCGGGCCCATCGATCCCATACGCCAGCGAGTGGAACCGCCCTTCGGGCTCGCTCTGCGCTCGTTCCACTTCCCTCAGCAGCAGCTTGCTCTGGTCGCTCCGATCACCTGCGCGGGCTCCAGATCGAGCCCGTCCCGGATCGTGCCCTCGTAGCACGCGGTCGCGAGATCGGCCGTCCCGTAGAGCACGGTGAACGTCGCGCCTCGTCGTCGCCCTTCTCTTTGGCCAACCGCAGGAGACCTCGGCGATCGACCAGCTGTCGGCGAGGTGGGGCAAGGCGCGCTCGCGTCTCGTCTGGTCTTCGGCCGCAACGAGCCTACCCCGGCGCCGCGGGTCATCCGCTCGAGCACCACCCTGTCGGCGCCAGCGCGCGCCGCTTCGATCGCCGCCGCGCCGGCCGCAACGCCCTGCCCCACCACCACCACGTCGTGCTCCGCGTCCCAGCAGCGCACCTCGCGCAGGCGCAGCGGTCGGGTCTCGCTCATGGATCCGGTAGCCTTCCCCGGATCACGAGATGGCAACCCACAGCCGGAGGGCCAACGGATGGATCGCGGCGGATACGCGGGCTTCGAGGTCGACGTCCGGGACCCCGGCATCGCTCTGATCACCTTCGACGAGCCCGAACGCCTCAACGGAATGACCTCGGCGGCGAAGCGCGACTTGATCGAGGCGCTGGCGCAGGCCCAGCTCGACGAGACGGTGCGCGTCGTGGTCTTCACGGGTCAGGGACGCGCCTTCAGCGCCGGGGACGACCTCCAGGCCTACACGACCCACGACGGCGGCGCGGATCGCCGCATGCCGGAGATCCCGGCCGGCCACGACTCGGCGATCGGCACCTACAGCGCGCTCCGCACCATCTCCCAGGCCCTGAACGGCGCCGTCCGCAGCCTCGACAAGCTCTCGGTGGCAGCGGTGAACGGGATCGCCATCCAGAGCGGGTTCTCCCTGGCACTGGCCTGCGACTTCCGCATCGCCGCCCGCGGAGCCCGGCTCGGCAGCGCGACCCTGCGCTTCGCCCTGCTGCCGGACGAGGGCGGCCACCATCTCCTCGTGCAGCACCTCGGCGTGGCGCGGGCGCTCGACTTCGTGATGCGCAAGCGGATCGTCTCGGCGGACGAGGCGCTCGAGCTCGGCCTGGTGAACGAAGTCGTGGACGAGGGGGACCTGCTGCCGCGGGCCCTCGAGCTCGCCACCGAGCTCGCGAACGGCCCGCAGGTGGCGATGCGCCTGCTCAAGCGCTCGATCTACAACGCCGCGGAGCTGACCTTCGCCCAGGCCTGCGAGGACATCGCCGCCCGCACGGCCGTGGCGGACCACCATCCCGACGCCCGCGAGGGCGTCGTGGCCTGGCGCGAGAAGCGCAGCCCGAGGTTCAACCAGGGCTCCCGCTGAGGCGCAGGGGGGGCGCGTCCCGCCGCCTCCACCCCGGCTCGCTGGCCAGGTCCCTGGCACACGATTTGCGTAGTCACGCCGTCGCCGAGCGGCGACTGCCGCGGGCCTCGGTCGAACTACCGGCCGGGGGTCCAGCGAAATCCCGATCGGCACCCGGCATGCGACCCTCCGAATTCCGGTCGCCCGGCCGTTCTCCGATAAGAAGCGCGTGGCCGCGATGTCGCTCGAAGACTGGCTGCTCCGCTCCTGGGTGGAGGACAGCGTCGTCCTGCCCGCCTTCCCGCTGGTGGCGAGTCGGCTCGTGGACTGTCTCGAGCAGCCCGACGCCGACGTCGACCGCGTGGAAGAGATCATCGGCCAGGATGCCTCGATCACGGCGCAGGTGATCCGGGCGGCCAACTCCGCCCTCTACGCCTCGGCCGTGCCCATCGAGAGCCTGCGGCAGGCCCTCATGCGCCTCGGCTTCCGCGAGACCGCCGGTGTGGCGATGGCCGCCGCCTGCCGGACGCTCTTCGAGATGGAGGACCGCGCCGAGCTCGAGGTCTTCCCCGACGTCTGGGAACGCCTGTGGGAGAGCGCGCTCGGCGGCGCCTACACCGGGCGCCTGCTGGCCAACGAGCTCAAGCTGGGCGATCCCGGGCGCGTCTTCCTGGCCGCCATGTTCCGCGACGTCGGCTCACTGCTGGTGCTCAAGCTCCTCGCCTCGGGCCTGGTCAATGGACGCCTGCGCCACCCGCCCTCCGAGATCGATCTCCAGCGAGCGTTCGCGATGCTGCACGAGCGCCTCGGCGCCGAGTACCTGCGCCGCTCCGAGATGCCCGAGGCGCTGGTGAAGGTGGTCGAGGATCACCACGCCGAGCTCCTCCCCTTCCGGCACGACACCGTGGAGCTGCATCTCGTCCGGCTGGCGGATGCGCTGTGCGAGCAGCTCGAGATTTCGCCCTTCGCTTGCGGCGCCCTCGGCCTGGGTGGCCAGCAGAGCGCGGAAGTGCTGGGTGTCGACAGTGAACGCCTCGAGTACTTCGCTCTCCAGCTGGAGGCGGTGCGCGAGCAGATTCGCGGCCTGCTCTAGCGGGCCGGGTTGGCGCGGAACCAACCCGCGCGGGAAGAGAGGATGGAACGATCATGGGCCTGTTGAAGCGCGGTCGCAAGCTGGGCAAGAGCAAGGGCGAGGAAGGATACGGACAGGGCAAGGCCTCCATCGCAGCGGACGACGACGTCCTGCTCGACGAGGAGAGCATGGCCGCCACCCTGATCGCGAGCCTCGAGGCGCCCGACTATCAGCCGCCCACCCTGCCCGCGGTCGCCATGGAGCTGATGGATCTTTCCCGACGTCCCGACGTCGAGATCGACGACGTCGTGGCCCTCCTCGAGCAGGACGGGATGATCGCCGGTCGGGTCCTGAAGCTGGTGCAGTCCCCCATCTACGCCGGCGCCGCCGAGGTCCGCTCCCTGCGCGAGGCGCTCATGCGCGTGGGGCTCAACACCCTGCGCGACATCGTCATGCAGATCGTCATGAACCTGAGGGTCTTCCGCTCGAAGGACCACGCCGAAGCCATGGAGCTGTTGCGCCGTCACAGCACCATGACCGCCCACCTGACGAAGGTCGTGTGCAAGCACGCAGCGATCGGCGGCGAGGACGCCTTCCTGGCCGGTCTGCTCCACGACGTGGGCGTGGCGGGCACGCTGCTCGCCCTCTCCGAGAAGGCGGGCCGCGGCAGGCAGCCCGATCTCATCGCGATCTGGCCCGCCCTCGACCGCGTCCACGCCCGCGCCGGCGAGATCATGGCGACCCACTGGGAGCTCTCGGCGGAGACCCGGACGGCGATCGCAGCGCATCACCAGGTGATGGTCAAGGGCGAGCCCGATCCGCTCGCCGCCTGCGTCGCCATCGCGGACGAGCTGGCCCACGAGACAGGCTACGGCGTGGTGCCCAAGTCCGACGGCGACCCCGAGGAGGCGACCGCCACCTCGTCCGACTTCGTGAGCAGCCACACGAGCGTCGATCGCAGCTCGCCGAAGACGCTCGAGCACGCGTGGCGCGCGCTCGAGATCGACGAAGCGACGATGGAGAGGATCCGCACCGAGGCCGCCGCGCTGGCGAGCCCCTTCGGCGAGAGCGACTGACGGGGACCCTGCTCAGGGACGCGCGCCGAGCCCGTCCGACGGCGGCATGGAGGTGCCGCCGAATCCTGCTGTCGCTTGCGTCGGACGAGTGGCGGAGGGCCGAGCTGCCGGAGCAGGAGGCCGCTACAGCTGCGACGCCCTCCTCTCGCCACTGAGCGCGCCTGCTATCGCCGCCCCCTTCGAGCCAGTAGGACGAGACCACCGCCGATCAACAGACACGTGCCGAGTTCTGGGATCGCGGCGACGCGAGAGCCGACGCCGCTGGCGTACTGCTCTGGCTCGCCGCCGGGACCCCGATGAGACGCTGCGAATAGAGACGGCGTTCCACTCGGCTGGTGACATCGTCCTCGTTGGCGTAGTAGCATGGCAGGTGCCGGCTCGGGCGCCTCTCGCCCCGACTTGCTCTGCACCCGATGCAAGGTGCGAAGCGTAGTCCCCGTCGGGGCTTGCTTGTCAGGAGCCGTTCGCAGCAACGGCCCTGGCCAGGGGGCAACCAATGCCTACACGAGTCACATCTCGCGAGTACAAGATCATGCTCCGGGCGGAGCGGTTTGCGGGTGAGGAGCAGCAGGTCCTCGAGGCAGCTACGGGCTTTTGGTCCGACTTCGAGAATGCCGTCAGAGCCTCGGTGATCGATACAGACAAGACACTGGACCGGATCAAGCGGCGAAGGACAGTGCGCTTCCTCGACACCGCGGACCACCGCCTCCGCGAGAACGGCTATGTCTTTCGGGAGCGATCGGACCGGAATGGGAGCGAGGTCACCCTCAAGTTCCGCCATCCCGACCGCTACCTGGCTCAGGACCGCGACATGGACTCCGCCGGCCCCGGCCGGTCCCGGACCAAGCTCGAGGAGGACCTCAAGCCGACCTTCAAGCGCACCCCTTTCGTGTCGTTGTTCAGCTACTCGACGACCCAGGAAGTCAACGCCGACCAGCCATTCGAGACGTTGAGGGACTGTGCGAAGCTCTTCCCGGACCTTCCCCGGCAGCTGGCTGACGCGTATCGCAAGGACGATTCGATCGAGACCGTCGGCTTCGCAGCGCGCGAGCTCGTGGTCACGGGAGCCGACTTCCAGATCGGCCAGGACCCCAAGCTGGAATGCGAATGCGCGCTCGTCGCCTGGTACCGCGAGGACCGGGACGTCGATGGCCCCGTCTTCGCCGAGTTCAGCTTCAAGTACGGCGACGACAAAGAGAAGTACAAGGGCGAGCCCGCCTGGCGCGCTTGCGAGGTCTTCCGAGCTCTCCAGCAGATGGACACATGGGTCGACGACGTGGCAAGGACCAAGACGGCGGGAGTCTATGAGGCTGCTGGGACGTCACGGTCGGGCGTCGATTTCTGAGCCTACGCAGCCTGGTGCACGGAGACACCCCGGCTCGGTGGCGACGCCCCCCTGCCACCTCGAGGAGCCCTCCGCTTCGAGGCTTGGCTACGAGACAGACTCGGCCGTCGGCCAGGTGACAGCATGGCCACCCGGCTCCGCAAGGGACTCATCGCGCTTGCCAACTCGTCTCGCTGGGGTGCGCGATTCCTCTTCGCGCAGACTATAATCACGACGCGGCGAGGAAGGTGGAGGGCGGAGGAATGCGATGACTGCGACCGACCGTCGGAGCGCTCCGCCGCGAGACTGCCCCCCCGTTCACAGCCGCAACGTGGCTCTGATCCTCGCGGGAGCAAAGCTCGACATCCCCGGCTACTGGAATCTCGAGCTGGATGTCCGCGTGCCCGCCACGCGGATCTCTCGCGAAGGCTCCATCCAGACACGTCAGACACTCTGGAGTGTCGTCCAGCAGGCCTTCGAGTCGCATCGCGAGATCCTGACGGAGGGCAACTACAGCATCTCGCTCAGCAGCGACCCCGCAACGGTCGACTTCCTGGAGATCATGCGCGCCAAGCTGCTCGTCTCCAAAGGCGAGGAGCCGATCGAGATCATCGTTGCCGAGGAGCAGGAGGTCGTGGAAGAGGAGCCGGCGCGAGGTGTGCCCCCGCGGGTGGCCGAGCGACGCGTCGCCCACGGACTGCTGGATCGCCCCGACGAGCCGCTTCCCGAGGGCATGGTCGTCTTCGACTTGAGCGACGATGGGGGGAGCGGCGCCGATGGATCGCAGATCCCCATCGAGATCCCGGGAGCGCGGGTCGTCGGCTGGCGCGGCTTGCGGAATCGCAGCCAGCTCGTCCACGAGGCCTACGCCGAGGCGGCCGTCCATTCCCTGATCGCGCGCGCGGCCCGCCTGGGCGCGCGCCGCTCCGACCAGTGGGGGATCTACGTCGGACGCAAGGCGCAGCCGGCGGTCGCGGTGCTGCGCGGGTCGCGTGGCTTCTATGCCGGTCGGATGATCCCCATCCTCGTGCGCGAGCAGTGGCGGCGAGACGTGCCCGGTGCCCCCCCGAGCTGGTGACCCCTCGGACTCCAGCTCCTGGATCACACGAAGGTGGCCTGAGCGTCGTGAGGGTGCAAGCGACGCGCCGCCCGCGAGTGGGCCTGGTCCTGGGCGTTGCCCTGCTCGTCGCCGCTGGCGCCGCGTGGGCCGCGGGGGGGGAGGAGGCAGCTCACGGCGAGGTGGACCACACCGACCCCTTCGCCTACGTCGTCCTCGGGCTGGCCTGCGTCATGACGATTGCGATGCTCGGGCGCTGGCTCGCGGGTCGCTTCCGGCAGCCCCCCGTGCTCGGCGAGCTCCTGATCGGGCTCGTGGTCGGAAACGTGGGCTACTGGCTCGGGCTTCCCCTCTTCGTGCTGGTCATGCACCTGGGCGACGCGCGTCCCGTGTTCCGCGAGGTGTGGCGTTCGGGCGATTCCGTCGCCGACGCCGCCGTGCGGGTGCTCGGACCGTCGACTCTCGAAGCGGGCGGCCTGGCCGAGCTGCTGATGCCCCTCACCCTCGGCGCCGAGGGTCTGCCACTCGTCTACCTGGGCTTCGCCTTCTCCCTGTTCGCGACCCTGGGGGTGCTGCTCCTGGCCTTCATGGTCGGACTGCATTCCAGCGTCAGCGAGATGCGCGCGGTCGGCCCGCGTGCGAGCCTGGTGGCGATCGTCGGGGTCTTCGTCCCCTTCGTGCTCGGTCTGACGCTGAGCGCGGGAATGCTTCCCGAGGGCGGCATGCCCATCCACCTGTTCGTGGCGGCCACGCTCTGTGCCACCAGCGTCGGGATCACCGGGCGCGTCTTCCAGGACCTCGGGCAGATCGAGACCCCCGAGGCCAGGGTGATCCTGGGCGCCGCCGTGATCGACGACGTCCTCGGACTCCTCCTGCTGGCCGTGGTGGTGGGCATCGCCGCCACGGGAGGCGTGGATCTGGGCGAGGTGGCGTGGATCGCGTTCGTCTCGGTGCTCTTCCTGGGCTCCGTGCTCCTGTTCGGCGAACGCATCGCCCGCAGCGCCGCGCGGCGCTTCGAGGGCCTCGACCGGCAGCAGGGAAAGCTGATGTTCCCGCTCGCCCTCGCCTTCGCGCTGGCGTGGGCCGCCAGCATGATCCAGCTGGCAGCCATCGTCGGGGCCTTCGCGGCCGGTCTGATCATCAGCGAGGACTACTTCTCCGCGGACCCGCGTGGGTGGACCATCCGGGACCTGGTGGCTCCCCTGGAGGCGATCTTCGCCCCGGTCTTCTTCGTGCTCATGGGCATGCAGGTGAACCTGGCCTCCTTTGCCGAGCCGTCCACGCTGCTCCTGGCGAGCGGCTTCACGGCGGCGGCCATCGTGGGCAAGCTCGCGGCCGGCACCCCGGCGGGCCGCGACCTGGATCGTCTCTCCGTCGGCATGGGCATGGTCCCGCGCGGCGAGGTGGGCCTCATCTTCGCGAGCATCGGCAAGGGGCTCGGCGTGGTGAACGACGCGGTCTTCTCCGCGATCGTGATCATGGTGATCGTCACCACGTTCATCACCCCCGTCGGCCTGCGCTGGTCCCTGGCCCGCGCAGAGAGCCGGCGAGGCCTGGCCGAGGCCCCGGAGCAGCTGTCCTGAGCACCGACGGCTACCGAGGCTGAGAGCGGTCCAGACCGACGAGATTGCCCGGGTAGGGTGGTCCGCTGGGCGACACCGCGGTCTGCCGCCCCACGGTGGCGACGACTGCCACACGTGTGCGGGTGAAGCGGGCGGAAGCAGCTTCCTCCGCGCGATGCTCTGGCATCGTTGCTGCATTACCTGTGAACGACAGGTTGGCCGTGCGCGCTTGGGCGTCGCGCGACGCGACGAATCTGGCGGGAGGGGAAGAGATGCGGACGACCGAGACGAGACTCCTTGGCGGCTGGTTCGCGCGGGCGTGGGTCGCCGCCTGGGCGCTCGGGGTGCTCGGGGTGGGGGGCGACGCGGGTGCCGGTGGGCCGTGCGGGCTGTTTTCCGAGCCGGCCTTCGTAGGCCTGAGTGACGGCGGCTTGGAAGAGGTGACCTCCGTGGCGGTAGCGGACCTCGACGGCGACACCGTCCCAGATCTCCTCGGCGCCATTAGCACCGGCCACGATGACTTCCGCGAGCCCAGCAGGGTGGCCGTGCGGCTCGGGAACGGCGACGGGAGCTTCGAGGCCACGCAGTACTTCCTGGTCGGCGGGAATCCCGTCTCCGTGGCAGTGGCGGACCTCGACGGCGACACGGTCCCCGACTTCGTCATCGCCGACGCCGGATACTTCGATGACGAGGGCTTCTTCTACCCGGGGTCGGTAGAAGCGTGGCTCGGCAACGGCGACGGCAGCTTCGAGTTCGCGAGCGTCCGCCGCCCGCCGGAGAACCCCGGCTCCGTGGCGGTGGCCGACCTCGACGCGGACACCCTCCCCGACGTCGTCACCGACAGCGCCGTGCTGCTCGGCAACGGCGACGGCAGCTTCAAGGCCCCGCTGGCCTTGCCGCAGAGCGGTCGTTTCGTCGTGGCCGACCTCGATCGCGACACCGTCCCCGACCTCGTCACCGCCAAATTCAGTGGCGACCGTGTGGACGTGCTGCTCGGCAACGGCGACGGCAGCTTCCAGGCCGCGAGCTCCTTCGCGGTCGGCAGCGGGCCCCGCTCGGTGGCAGCGGCCGATCTCGACGGCGACACCGTCCCCGACCTCGTCACCGCCAATTCCAACAGCAACGACGTGAGCGTGCTGCTCGGCGACGGCGACGGCAGCTTCGGGGCCGCGACGTCCTTCGCGGTCGGTTACGACCCCAAGTCCGTAGCGGTGGCCGACCTCGATCGCGACACCGTCCCCGACCTCGTCACCGCCAATTCCCAGACCCACGACGTGAGCGTGCTGCTCGGCAACGGCGACGGCAGCTTCCAGCCTGCGAGCCCCTTCGCGGCGAGCTTCTTCTTCTTCCTCTCCTCCGTGGCGGTGGCCGACCTCGATCGCGACACCGTCCCCGACCTCGTCACCACCGATCTCGTCGGTGTCACGGTGCTGCTCAACCGCTGTGCGGTCCCGCCCGATCTCGACGAGGATGGCGTGCTAAACAGCGAGGACAACTGTCTCGACGTGCCCAACTCGGACCAGACCGACACGAACCGGGACGGCTACGGCAACGCCTGCGATCCCGACTACAACAACGACGGGGCCGTGGGCATCCCCGACTTCGACGTCTTCCGGCCCCGGTTCGGACTGACCGACGAGGACTCGGGATTCGACCCAGCAGTGGACCACAACGGCGACGGCGCGATCGGCATCCCGGACTTCAACCTGTTCCGTAGCTTCTTCGGCCACGAGCCGGGGCCTTCTGGGCTGGCCTGTGCGGGGACGGTGCCTTGTCCTTAGTCGGCGTCCGACCTGACCCCGAAGTCCACGACCGCAGTCGGCAGCTCGGGCCGGAGTGACGAAGTGAGGATCAGACCGGGGTCATCAGGCGCATGAAGGGCTTGAACACGAGGCTCCGGTAGAACTCACCGGGGAGCGGGATCTGCCCCGAGACGCCGGTGAGGTAGCGCGTGTCGTCCTCGGCGCGGCCCGTGATCCGGCACGCGGTGAGGTAGCCGTTGTTGTGCCCCGGCATGATGCCCAGTCCGTTGTAGGCGGCGCTGACATGGATGTTTCCGTCTCCGACCGCTCCCGCGATCTGGCGGAACAAGGCGGTGTGACCCGTCACACCCTGCCAGCCCTGGGCGAGCTCGACGTCCGCGATGCGCGGATAGCGCTGCTCGAAGATCTGCCTGGCCAGGCGCTGCGCGCCGTCGATGTCGGCCCACTCGCACGAGTCGAAGCTCGCGTACCCGAGCACGATGCGGACGAAGAAGTGTCCGCCCGGGGTGAGGCTGAACGTCACCGGCAGGAGGCTGCGCTCGAACCGCAGCATCCATCGATCGAGACCGAAGCCGGCGATCTCCTGGCTCGTCAGCTTGCGGGTCGCGAGGCTGTACTGGTGGACGGGGAACATCGAGCTCCGAAAGAAGCCGAGCCGCGGGGTGTGGGCGTTCGTGGCGAGGAACACGTGGTCGGCCAGGACCCGGCCGTGCGGCGTCGCGATCCGGGCGGGCCTTCCCGGCTCGACCGAGAGCGCGGGCGAGTGCTCGAACAGCTCGGCACCCACGCGCCGCGCCGCCGCGACGTGACCGACGACGAGCTTCGCAGGCTGGACCCGGAAGAAGTCCGGGGCATCGACCGCGCCCGCGTAGTACTCGCTGCCGATGCTCTCGTGCAGCTCGTCCGGTGAGATCCAGCGCTCGCCGGGCGCCAGCTCGGCGCGGGCTCTCTCCGCGGAGCGACTCGACGTGAACAGCCTGAGGGTCGACGCGGGAGCGAGATCGCAGTCGATCTGCTCGGCTTCGATGAAGCGCATCAGTCGGTCGAGCCCGCGCTGGAGCATCCCGACGTCGGAGATGCCGACCTGGTTGGCGTACACCGCTCCGGAGTTGCGCGAGCTGGCGCCGGAGCCGAGCCGGTGCGACTCGAGGACGATCACCGACCAGTCCGGCCGGAAGAGCCTGGTGTAGTAGGCGCAGGCGAGGCCGGTGTATCCGCCCCCGACGATCGCGAGGTCGACCTTGCGCTCGCCTTCGAAGCGGGGTGCCGCCGGCATCGAGGGGGCTTCGGACGTCCAGAGGCAGTCTTCGCGCGCGCCCGTCTCGACCCCGCCGCGGCGAGCGACGAGGCTCACCAGACCGGGGGCCGCGAGCACGCCGGCGCCCGCGGCCAGGAGAAGGCCACGTCGGGACCACGCCATGGGAGAACCTCCTCGCCCTCCGTTACGGCTGCATCAGCGACTCGAGCATCCGAGCGAACCGCGCGTCGCACGGACGCGTCGTCCGCCATGGGCCGAAGGTACCACGCGCCGTGTGGCGCGATCTCCTGGTAGGATCTGGAGTCGGGCTGGAGGCTCCATGGTCAGCGATCCCGTCGCCCCCCGCGGCTCGCGAGTCGCCACTCGAGCGCCGAGCGCGCGACGTGCGCGGGGTGCGGCAGCACATCACCGTGACACGCCACCATCGCGGCGATGCCGGGCGCGTGCTGCTCGGCTTGCCTCCAGCGGGGATCATGCTGAACCTGGTCTGAGGGGGCTCGGATCTCGTGGACAGCGGAGAGTGAGAGCGAGAGACGGAGAGGCGCCGCCGATGCAGCCCGACCACCGGACGTCCACCGCAGCACTGCTGACGCTCGCAGCCGCCTTGCTGGCTGCGTGTGGACACAGCATGAGCGTGACCGTCAAGGGCAGCAAGAAGCCCGACCAGCAGGTCTGCACGCTCGGCGAGCGCGGCGAGGTCCGAAACGGCGGCTTCCGAATCATCCAGAAGTGCTTCTTCGAGAAGAACCTCACCGTGGGCGACGGCCTGATGGAGATGACGACCTGGAGCTTCGCGATCGAGAGCGGTTTTGCCGACGCAGTCCGCAAGGACTGCATGATCCGCGCGGCCACCGTCGAGATGGAGATCCTGCCGAAGGACGACCCGTTCAACGAGTCGCTCGCGGTGCGGGACAAGTGGGAGTTCGGCCTGGAGCAGGTGCGCAGCCTCGACCCGGACCTCGGCTGGCAGAAGGTCGAGATCGACATGATGACGCGTCACGGAGACCGCTCCCCCTACACGCCGCAGGCCTTGCGCGAGATCATCCTTCAGGCCCCCGGCGGACGGATCCAGGTCGAGTACGGCTACGAGGCGATCATCTCCAAGGCGACGCTCCACCTGCACTGCAAGTGATCGCCTCGACCGGGTGCACGGATCTTCGTGCAGCACCGACGCCTTCGTCGAGAGCTTCGCCGCGTCACGAGGCCGACAGTCGCGCCGGACCGCCGCGCGGCGCGATCCGGCACGTGGGGTCGTCCGCCACACTCCCCTACGCGACTCGCGGCCGATCGCGCGCAAGATCGCGGTCGGCGCGTTCCCGAAGGGCGCGGCGAATGGTACGGATCGTGCAGGGATCGTGCAGGGTTCGAAGCGGATCGCTGAGACACCAGGCGATCCAAGAGGAGCCGCACGTGAGCCGGTGGAGATCCCTCCTGGCGTTGGGAATCGGCCTGACCGCATGCACCGCAGCGGCGCAGGAGCGCTACCGGGTCGACTGGGAGGAGGTCTGCGCCGGCGGCACGACGGTGCTTCCGATCGGCGTGCAGGTGTCGGTGAGCGGTGGTGCATGCGAGTTCCCCACCGGACCGAACTTCTACGTGGGGCAGGTCATCGTGATCTCGTTCTCGCTCGATCCCGGCTACGGAAACCCCGAGGAGTTCCTCGGGGTGAGCAACGCCGGCGCGAACTTCGGAAGGGCCTACCCGAATCCCTGCTGCCCGCCGCCCTTTCCCGGGGCCTCGCACTGCTGCGAACACACCTGGGTCATGACGGACGATCAGGGCCGGATGCACTGGAGCAGCTGGTCCTCTCTGCCCGCGCTTGGCCCGGCGCCCTTCGACGGCATCCACCGCATCACGATCGATGGACGACCCGGCTACATCAGCATGGGCGACATCGTCTTCGAGCTGACCACCGAGTGCTCGGTCGGCACGGGCGACACCGACGGAGACGGCCTGCCGGACGTCTGGGAGGAGTGCGGCCTGAACGTCGGCGAAGACGGCGAGCCGGAGACTTGTCTGGTGCGGCCCTGCGACCTCAGCCTGCGCGACATGGGCGCCGACCCCGAGCACAAGGACCTCTTCGTCGAGATCGACTGGATGGACGCGGGGCCTCACGCGCGCGGCCATTGGCCGCGGCGCATCGGCATGGATCGCATCCGCGAGTCGTTCGCCAAGGCGGGCATCAACCTCCACCTCGACACCGGCCAGAGCAGCGTCATGGACCCGCAGACGGGTCGACGCTGGCGCAGTCTGAGCCGGTCGAACTCCGTGAACCACGTGAACAAGCTCGGGAACTGCACCAACGATCCCGAAGACCCGGTCTGCAACCCCACGATCTGGTCGGATTTCGACGCGATCAAGGGCGCCAACTTCGAGAAGCTCCGCGAGCCCGTCTTCCGCTACGGCCTGATCGCGCACCACATCGACGATCTCGGCACCAGCGGCCTGGTGCGCGACATTCCCGGCAGCGACTTCATCGTCTCTCTCGGGGACTGGCACCCGAGCGGCGGCGG
>JASJBO010000401.1 GCA_030066475.1 Myxococcota bacterium | reverse complement strand
TTCGCCGCCAGATAGGCGTTCACACCGTCGGCGTAGGCCTGCGCGAAAGCCTGCTCCCGCGGCGTGAGGAGATCGGCCGAGCGTTGCGCGGCCTGGCGCAACCCGAGCAGGCGAGTCCCAGCGTCGCTTTGGAGGTCCGGGAGACTCCCCGTGAGCTCGGCCAGCTGCCCCGCGGCTGCGCGGCGCGCCACGTCCATCTGGAAGAAGCGGTCTCGCGCGTGCACATAGCCCTGGACCGCGGCCGCGTCCTTCAGGGTGGCCGCGTAGACGTGCGGCACCCCCAGCGCGTCCGTGTAGACCGTGACCGGCTCCTCGATGCCGGGGATCTCGATGGTCTCGGTGGTGCCCGCCGATGCGCCGCCCGGCGCGAGAAGGGGCAGGACCAGGCCGAGCAGGGCGAGAGCTGCGAAACGCACGTCTTCTCCTTGCGGATTCAAGAGGGAGGAGAGCAACTTGTGCAACTAGCGTGCCGGGGTTGGTGGGCCAGGGTTCCCGCAAGCGGTGGCCATGACGCTGGCAGGAGCATGCTCGACCCAGCGGCGTGGCGGCTCGCCGCAGGGGGGCGTGGGCGGGGACGCGGCGACTGGTCGCTCCAAGCGCCCAGGTACACAACCAACACCACCTGACCTGGCGGCGAGCCCAGCGTGGGTCCCGAGGCCTCATGCCACCGGCCGTTCCGTCTCATTCCCGAGTGATGTGTCGGGCGCGTTACAGTCGCGCACCCGACGCATGCTCCTCGTGGTGAAAGGGGTGATTCCGGCGGGCGCGGGAGCGCGGGTTGCGCAATCCTGCGCCTCCCCTTTCACCGGAGTCACGCCGATGTCTTCCCCGATCGAGTTCAACCCGCAGCTCTGCCAGCTCTCCGATCAGAGCCTCGACCCGATTCAACGCAACCTGCTCATGGCCTTCCTGCCGTATCTCGGCGCGCCGCTCTCGGGATCCGACGTCAGCGGGAAGGCGTACGAGCTGGTGCGGACCGCACTCGACGCCTTGCAGGGACCGCTCGGGCCGTGGGACGTGGTCTGGGGTCCGGGGGTGTTCCAGGTCGTGCCGGGGGCGATCCCGGCGAACACGATGTTCGTCGCCCGACATCGCGAGACGCGCGAGCTGTTCGTGGGCATCGCGGGCACCAACCCGTTCTCTGCCTACGCCTGGTTCGCCGAGGACTTCGACGTCGACGAGACCCGCGCCTGGGGCTACGGCGACGCGCCCGAGGGCGTCGCGGTGTCGAAGGGCACGCTCCGGGGTCTGCGCGCGCTCCAGGGCATGGTGCCGCCGCCGGGCGTTCCCGGGGAGAACCAGACGCTCGCGCGCTTCCTCGAGGAGCACCTCGACCGGGAGAGCGAGCCGATCGCGGTCACGGTGAGCGGTCACAGCCTGGGCGGCGCGCTCTCCCCGACGCTGGCGCTCTGGCTGATCGACACGCAGAAGGAGTGGGACCACCACAGTCGCGCCGCCGTCTCCGTCTACGCCTACGCCGGGCCCACGCCGGGCAACGAAGCCTTCGCCTCCTACATCGGCGCCCGCTTCGGCGACCGGCTGCACCGGATCGCGAACCCTCTCGACATCGTGACGCAAGCCTGGAAGGTGGCCGACGTGGCCGAGCTGAAGGCGCTCTACACACCGCAGATCGCCCGCGATGTGTTCTGGGACAAGGCGGCCGACTTCGCGATCGCCGCCAGCAACGGCATCGACTACCGCCAGATCGACCCGAGCCCGACCCTGCTGCCCGGCAGGGTCAACGAGGACCTGGTCTGGCGCTGGGCGCCTCCCCTGGTGAACCTCGTCGCGCAGGTGATCTACCAGCACACCCTCGCCTACTTCGAGCTGCTGGGGCTCGCCTATCCCGAGGAGCAGGCGGCCGTGGGCCGCCACCTCGCGCACGAGACCGACGCGATCGCCGAGGCGATCCTGAAGCGGGTGGGCGCCGGGCCCGTGCTCTCGCGCGCGCTGGCGATCGGTCTGCGGCTCTTCGCCGAGACCTACTCGCGCACTCCCTTCGCGCCTTCGCCGGTCCCCGAGACCGGTGCCCCGGGAGACCGCAAGGCCGAGTGACGCGAACGGACGCGACGCCACCGGAGCAGCGCGAGCGAGGCCAGCATCCCCAGCTGCATCCACGCCGGACTCGGCTCGGGCACCTGGATCTCCGCCAGCACCGCCTCGTGGTCGGAGAGGTCGGCGCGGCCCCACGTGAGGTCGCGGATCGTCAGGTATCGCCAGTCGAAGCTCGCGGGCGCCGGCCCGTGGTTCGAGGCGAGGACCCAGTCGTAGAGCGCGAAGCTGTAGTCGATGCTGTCGTGCTGCAGGTGGGCGTAGTAGTTGACCTGGTAGTTCTCGCTGGCGTAGAGCGGACCCTGCCACGTCCCGGAATGGGCGTTCAGCGCCCGGTGCATCGGGTCGATCTCGTCGTGCTCGGTGTTCAGGTCTCCCGCGATCAGGATCGGGACGTCGCTCGGCAGCGCGGCGATGTGCCCGCGAATGGCGTTGAACTGCGCCGAGCGGGCGTTCCGGTCCGCGGCGCCGGCATCCGCCTGGAGATGCGTTCCGATGATGTAGTAGTCCTGAGAGACCGGCCCGTCGGGACCCTGGGCCGGCTTGGTGAACTTCACCCGCAGGAATCCCTTGTCCATCGTGCAGTCGATTCCCGAGCACTCGCCGACCGAGGATCGGAAGATGTAGTGCACCTCGTCGTCATGGCCGAGCGACCACGGGGAGTCCTCGTAGTCCACCTGGGCGACGTGGCTGCCGTGCAGGCTGTCGGGGTAGCGGCTCATGATGACGACGCCGCCGGTCTCGGAGGGCCCGAGATCGCCGTTGACCAGCGGCTCCCCGTTCAGCAGCGAGGTGCGATCCCGAAACGGCTTGTCCGGGCCGCAGCAGAGGAACTCGCCGGTCGCCAGCTGCTCGGCATCCGGGGTGCACGTGTCCTGGGAGGCCAGCTCCTGCAGCACGAGGATGTCCACGTTGGCGAAGATCCGAGGTCCGTACGTGGCGATGCGATCCGCTCGCTCGCAGTAGTCCTGCTTGCCGAACGCCGAGCTGGGACCGAGCAGGAGGTAGGTGTTGTAGCTCATGACGTTGAGGTGGCCCGGGTCGTCGCTCGTGTCGGGGGGCAGGTAGCCCATGTTTCCCTGGAGCGTCGTCTGGCTGCTGATCGTGAAGAACACGTCGAACACGGCCCGGTCGTAGTTCCACTTGTCCTGCACGACGTAGCTGTAGTAGGTGCCGCCGACGTCCAGGAACAGCAGATCGAAGCCGTCGACCCAGCGCGTGCCCAGGGAGTACTCGAAGTCGTGGACGACGCCCGCCCCGAGGTCGATCTTCATGTGGAGGTAGCCCGCCAGGACGCCGTCGATGTAGATGGCGCTCGCCCCCATCGCGGTGTCCCAGTTGAAGGCCCCCCAGCCATCGCTGTCGAAGGCGGCGACGACCTTCAGCTCGCCGGGCAGGAGCACCAGCGAGGGGCCGATCCAGTAATCGTCGTTGAGATCCCCCGAGCTCGCATAGAACACGAAGGGATCGAAATAGAGCGTCTTGTCCGTGTCGTTCCGGAGCCACGCGCAGGTGGGCTTGTCGTCCCAGTCCTCGCTGATGTAGTCCGGGCACTCCAGGGCGCTCGCGGCTTCGGTGCAGGTGACGCACAGGAGGGCTGCGAGAAGGTGGCGAAGCACGAGCGGCGAACGAGTCATGGCAATCTGGTTTGCACGCGACGTGCCAGCTGGGTGCCTCGCTCACGGATCGGAGCAGCCGCTGGCCGCGAGGTGGGTGGGGTGCATCGTCCCAGCTCCCGATACGCAGAGGGCAGCGAGTCGCGGCCCTTCCTTGCGTCGGCCGGCCGACACCTCGGCTTGTCAGCCAGGCGCGATCACGACGCGGGACACGGATGCGCAGCTTGCGTAGCGGGCCGTCGCCGGACGATGGTACGACTCGTGCATGGCTCCGGAGGCAGGAGGGCGAGAGCCATGACACCACTGCGAATCGCGGGAGTCGTCGCGGGCCTGCTTCTGGCGTTCCCGCTCGCCGCCGGAGCCGAGCTGGTTCTGATCGATGGATGGGCGGACTACGGCTGCGACGCCGGTACGGTGAGCACCCAGAGGCGGGTGGCGGGATCGGCCACCGAGACGTGCGACTCCCTGGTGGACCGCGGCTCGCTCGGGACGACGCAACACGTGGTGGAAGTGACCGTGACCTTCTCCCTGCCACCGCACATCGACGTGCAGGTCGACGCCACGAGCTTTCCCCCGGACCACTGCGCCACCTGTGGCCCGGCTGCGGATGCGAGTGGTTGGATCACGATGCAGTACCAGGTGGCCTTGCGGGAGAGCGCGCCCCTGCCCACGCTCATCCCCTTCGACTATGTGCCCGTCAGCTACACCGCGAGGGCGCAGGTGTCTTCCGACGACCCGCGGGATACCGAGGCCACCGTGAGCGTCCCCGGATCGCAAGTCGGCTTCTACGCGCCCCCGAGCTTCCACGAGACCGTGACCGCGAAGATGATTCCCGATCAGGTGTACGACGTCAGGATGTCCGTGTCCGCGTTCTCGTTCACGGTGCCCCCGGCCAGCTGGTCGTCGAACCACCAGGCCGTCGCAGACCCGGTCTTCGAGCTGGACCAGCAGACCTTCGACGAGACGATGGAGCTCTGGGGCGCGGAGACGTTTCCGCTGGCGGACTACTTCGAGCTCGCGTACAGCGCGAACCTGGTGCCCGAGCCCTCCCCCACGCTGCTCGGTGCCTTCGCGCTGCTGTCGCTCGCCCTGCTTCGGCTCGCCCTCGAGCGCAGTCGCCGAGCGGACGTCGCGCGCTCGAGCAGGACCAGTGTGAGCACTGCCGAAGCGTAGAGAGGCGCGACCGATGGCTCGGGAACCGGGACGTTCTCGATTCCCGAGCTGAATACCAGCTCATACTGATCGGCGAGCTCCCAGCTGGGGTCGACGCGGATGTAGGGATCGGCGAGTGCCGATGCCTGCCAGGACGCAGCGGAAGGGGAGCCCGGCCAGTTGTTCATGCTGACGGCCGTCAGGACCCGCGCCGTGACCTTCGTCCGCAGCGTCCCGAAGCCGCCCGCGGGCACGGGAACCATGATGGTGTGATCGACGAGGTCGGACACGCTGGTGGGAAGCAGAGACGCGGTTCGCACCTGGGCGAACTCCGCGAACGTGAAGTTCCCGGCGCCGTTTCCGTTCACGTCGAACGAGTGGGTGACGGATGCATGGGAGTCGGTGCTGGAGCTGGGGAGCAGCTCGTCCCAGTCGAGCTCGGCCGTGAGGTAGCAGGTCGCCAGCACCGGAACGAACACGAGTTCCTGCTGCACGGCCGGGGCCAGCACGTCGACGAAGTAGGTGAGCTCCGCGCGCAAGTCGGCGAGGGCCGCCAGCGAGACCTTCGGGTCGCAGGACACGCACGCGCTGCCATCGATGACGACCGACGTCTCCGCCAGCGGCACCGGAGCGGCCTCCGTCGCGCTCCGCCCCTCCAGCCGGAAGGAGATCAACCCGTCCGCTGCGTGGTCGACCGCGACGCCGAAGACGTTCGGCTGTGGCTGATTTCTCGAGTCGACCTGTCGCTGCGACCCGTCGCCCAGCGAGATCTGGAGGGTGTGCGTCGCATCCAGGGTGGCCGGCAGCGCCTCGCTCGCCTGCCAGCAGGCGAGCGCCAGTCCGAGCGCGAGGGATGTGCGGAGCATGAGGCCCTCCTCGGTGCTCCGCAGAGTACGTGGCAGCCAGCGCCCGACGATGTCGCCCCTCCGACTCCATCGCGAGCCGCCCCGCCGAGACGTTTGAGACGCGACGACCCGCCCCCGGCTCGGCGTGGGGCACCGCGTCCCGGACGCGGATCGCGCGGTCCAGATCGCGCGCGCAGTGCGGCACGTCCTTTGCTCCTCGATCCCTCTCGGGGGAGCGGAGACAGGAGGGAGCCGACGTGAGAGCGAGTCGCTGGCAGACGGGTGTGGTGATCGGGGCCGTGCTGGGGATGGTCGGTCCGCCGACCGGGTGGGGGGACGTGCCGGATCGCGTCGACCACCAGGGCTTCCTGCTGGACGGCGAGGGGGTTCCGGTGACGGACCCCGCGCTCGCGATGGTCTTCGCCCTCTACGACACGCCACTCGACGGCGCGCCTCTCTGGGAGGAGACCCAGGCCGTCGACGTCCAGGCGGGCGTGTACAGCGTGTCGCTCGGCTCGATCGTCGCCCTCGACCCCCGGCTCTTCGCCGCCGGCAGCCTGTGGCTCGAGGTGCGGGTGGCGGGGGAGACCCTGTTCCCGCGAACCGGGCTCACCAGCACGCCCTATGCGCTGCGGGCGGGCGACGCGGACCGCCTGGGCGGGGCGACGGCCGCCGACTTCGCCGCGCAGGGACACGCGCACCACTTCAGCGAGCTGTCGGGCGCCGCGGGGGACGCCCAGATCCCCGACGACATCACGATC
>JASJBO010000400.1 GCA_030066475.1 Myxococcota bacterium | reverse complement strand
GCCCGTCTTCGACGAGGTCACGCTCACCGAGCTCGAGGTGAAGGGCGAGATCCCGCGCGACCTGAACGGCCGCTACTTCCGCAACACGGCCAACCCGCAGACCGGCTACACCGAGCACTGGTTCATCGGCGACGGCATGATCCACGGCGTCGAGCTGCGCGAGGGCCGGGCGAGCTGGTACCGCAACCGCTGGGTGCGCACGCCCATGTTCGACCACCCCGGCGTCGACCGGCTCACCCTGGCGCTCGACCCCGAGAAGCTCACCTTCGACCACGCGGTCTCGGCGGCCAACACCCACGTCATCGACCACGCCGGCCGCATCCTCGCGCTCGAGGAGGGCTCGTTCCCGTACGAGCTGACGCCCGAGCTCGAGACCGTGGGCGCGCACACCTTCGGCGGCGCGCTGCGCGGCCCCTTCACGGCACACCCGAAGTTCTGCCCCGACACCGGCGAGATGCTGGGCTTCGGCTACGCGCAGGTCCCGCCCTACCTGACCTACTACCGCGTGAGCGCGGCGGGCGAGATCGTCCAGCAGACCGAGATCACCGTGGGCGGCCCGACCATGATGCACGACTTCGCGGCGACCCTGACCCACGCGATCTTCATGGACCTGCCCGCCGTGTTCGACATGCAGCTCGCCCTCCAGGGCGGCATGCCGATCCGCTGGAGCGACGACTACCCGGCGCGCTTCGGCGTGATGCCGCGCGAGGGCGGCGACGCCGACGTCCGGTGGTTCGACGTGGCGCCCTGCTACTGCTTCCACACGCTCAACGCCTGGAACGAGGGCAACGAGGTGGTGGTGCTCGGCATGCGCGTGCCGGAGCTGTGGCGCGACTCCGCGGCGATGGACATGGGCAAGCTGCCGCCTCGCGAGGATCGGCCGCGCCTGCACGAGTGGCGCCTCGACCTGGCGTCGGGCGCGGTGAAGGAGCGCTACCTCGACGACGACTCGGCCGAGTTCCCCCGCGTCCCGCACGGAGTCCAGGGCCACCCGACGCGCTACGGCTACGCCCTCGGCGCCACCGAGCCGCCCGAGCGGGGCGGCCGCACCTACAAGTACGACCTCGCCCACGGCGCCGCCCGCGAGGCTCACGAGTACTCGACCGGCCACGAGCCCGGCGAGGCGGTGTTCGTCCCGCGCGAGGGCGCCCGCGCCGAGGACGACGGCTATCTGATGACCTACGTCTGGCAGCCGGAGATCGATACCAGCTACCTGGTGATCCTCGACGCGCAGAACGTCGCCGGCGAGCCACTGGCCGAGGTCCACGTGCCGCGCCGCGTCGTATCGGGCTTCCACTCGAGTTGGATCCCCGACTCGCGCTGAAGGGAGACTCAGCAGGGCGCACGCTCGAGACCTCCACCCGGGCGTCGAGCCGGGCCGCATCGCCGCGCGTGCGTGGGCAAGCTGTCCAGGACATCGTGCACCTTGGCGGATCGGAACTCCGCTTCCCTTCTCACAAGAACGTGACGTCGAGAAGTCGCCTCGCGACGAACGTTCGATGCGCTGGGAAATACACACATGCGGATGTACGACTTCGCCTGGGTGTTTCTCTCTAGCGGGCAGCGTCTATGCTTGATCGGGAGCCACGCGATCGGAGTTTTCTGCGGAAATGTGGCTTCGCCCACATCGATCTTGAGCCAGAGGATGCGATGGTCCCCCCGGACGACCCCGCCCCCGATCGCTCCACCGACGAATGCTGGCTCGAGGTTTATGCCTCGCTTCGCAAGCTCGCGTCGCGACACCTCCGCCGCTACTCGCAGACCACGCTCTCCACGTCGACCCTGGTTCACGAGGCGTACATCCGCCTGGCGCAGTCGCCGAAACTGGAGTTCAACGACCTCGACCACTACATCCACACGGCGTCGCAGGCGATGCGCTGGATTCTGGTCGAGAGCGCGCGGCGGTCGGCGCAGGCGAAGCGCGGCGGCGGCCTGTCTCGCATCGACTTCCGGGATGATCTGGCGAAGCCAGAAGCGGAAGGAGCCGGAGAGCGCGAAGAGCTGCTGACGCTCATGCGGGCGATTCGCAGGCTCTTCGAGCTGGACAGCCGCGAGGGGCATGTCGTCGTGATGCGCGCGCTGGGCATGCGCGTGGACGAGATCTCCACCGCGCTCGGCGTGTCGGAGCGGACGGTTGGGCGCGACTGGCAACACGGGGTCCACTGGCTCTACCGAGAGCTCGCCGGAAGCGAGTCGTGACGGCGGAGCGCCTCGAGCTCGTGAGGCGGTCGCTGGACGAGCTGCTCTCGCTGCCCGCCGTCCAGCGCGTGCAGCGGCTGAACCGGCTCTGTCGAGACGACCCGTCGCTGCGCGCGGAGCTCGAGAGCCTGCTTCGATTCCACGGCGTGGATCCGGCGGACGCGCCGGGCTCCGGCGCGCGGGACACGGCGACCCTGACCTTCGGCGAGCTCATCGCGGGCCGCTACCGGGTGGGGGGCTGGCTGGGACGGGGCGCCGCGGGGGACGTGTACCTCGTCCACGACCGCACGACGTCCACCTCCCTCGCCCTCAAGGCCACCCACTCTGCGTCGGGTCTCTCGGTGCCGCGCCTGGAGCGAGAGGCTCGCCTGGTCAGCCGCATCCAGCACGAGGCCGTCTGCCAGGTCTACGACCTATTCGAGTACGGCGGCCGGGCCTGTCTGCTGATGGAGTTCGTCGACGGCAAGGACCTCTCCACCCTGCTGGCGCAGGCGGGCCGGCTGCCGCCCGCGCGCGTGCGCGAGATCGGGCGCGCCCTGGGAGAGGGGCTGGGCGCGGCCCACGACCTGGGAATCGTCCACCGTGATCTCAAGCCCGCGAACGTGCTGATCGACCGCGCGGGACGGGTGAAGATCGCCGACTTCGGCATCGCGGCCGCCGCCGACGAGACGACCGACGGGCGCGTCGGCGGAACGCCCGCCTACATGGCGCCGGAGCAGCTGCGCGGGGACGGCCCGATCACCCCGCGCTGCGACGTCTACGCGCTGGCCGCGGTGCTGTTCGAAGCCGCCACGGGACGGCCGCCCTTCGCCGGCTCGGATCCCGTGGAGCTGACCGATCGCAAGCTCGCGGGCCCGGCGCCGCCACCGTCGCGCCTCTGCCCCGAGCTGGACGCCGACCTCGAGGCCGCGATCGTGGCGGGCCTGGCGTCCGAGCCGGGGGATCGGCCGGAGTCGGGTCGCGCCTTCGCGGCGCTGCTCGAGCCGCGCGTGGAAGAACGCGGTCCGGGTCTCTCGCGACCCGAGCAGCGCGTGGTGAGCGTGCTGGCGGTCGGCCTCCGGCAGAGTTCCGAGGCGCGGGCGTCCCGCGCGGCCGAGATCATCGACCTCGTGACGCAGGTCGTGGCCGAGCACGAGGGTCACGTCGCGTCGGTCTCGCACGGCTCCGTGCTCGCCTACTTCGGCTTCCCGACCGCGATGGAAGCCCACTCGGACCGGGCGCTGCGCGCGGCGCGCGATCTGGCGACGAGGGGCGTCGAGGCGGCCCGAGCGGCAGGGATCGATCTGCGGATGGGGGTCGAGACGGGCGAAGTCCTGCTGGCCCGGGTTACAGACGGGTCGAGCGGGCTTGCGTTCGGCGATCCGCCGGCAGCCGCGGAGCGGTTGCGCGAGGCGGCCGGCGCCGGCGAGGCGCTGGTGAGCCCCGCGTCGCTGCGCTGGGCACGCGAGCCCTTCGCCACCAGCGGCGAGGTGCGCGCCGATGTGGGGGGCGGGGGAGACGGGGACGGGCTCGCCTACCGACTCGAGCCGAAGGCGATCCCCTCCGCCAGTCCGCTTCCCCGGCTCCGTGCAGCGAGCTTCGTGGGCCGGGCGGGGCCGCTCGCCCAACTGGACGCACTGTGGGCGCGCGCGCGAGCTGGCCATTCCCAGGCGGTGCTGGTCACGGGCGAGGCGGGGATCGGCAAGTCGCGGCTGATCCAGGCCTTTCGCGACCGGCTGTCGGCGCCGACCCCGCGCTGGCTCGAGCTGGGCGGAACGCCGGAGCGCCGGTCGACCGCATTCTGGCCGCTGCGAGGACTGCTCGAGGAGGCGATCGCTCCCGCGTCGGCGGACGCGACGACGCGCACCGCTCGCCTCCGCGCGCTCGCACAGCTCCTGCTGGGGCCCCCGACCGGCGCGGCCGCGGTGCTGGTCTGCGAGGACCTCCAGTGGTGCGATCCGTCCACGCTCGACGTCATCGACGCGTTGGTTGCCGAGGCGGGCTCGAGCCCCTTGCTGGTGATCGGGGCGGCACGGCCAGGCGTCGCGGTACCGTGGCGCGTCGACAGCCTGATCCAGCTGCCGCGTCTCGCGCCCGACGAGGCCGCGCTGCTGGTCGATGCGCTCGTCGAGGATCGGCCGCTGGACGATGCCGCCCGCGCCCGCGTGCTCGAGCGCGGTGAGGGCGTGCCTCTCTACCTGGAGGCGCTGGTGGAGCGGGCGGCGCGGAGCGGCACGCCGGACGCGCGGACCACCGGCGTCCCGGAGAGCCTGCGCGGCCTGCTCGAGGCGCAGCTCGACCGGCTGGGCCGCGCCAAGCAGACCGCGCAGCTCGGCGCCTGCCTCGGCCACCGCTTCGCCGCGTCCCACCTCGCCGCGATCCGGGGTCTCGAGGCCGAGGACCTGGCGGAGGACCTCGATCGCATCGTGCGCGCCGGCGTGCTGCGCCGCGTCGAGGGGCGATCCGGCGACTCCTACGAGTTCACCCACGCGCTGCTCGCCGACGCGGCCTACGGGACGCTGCCCGACCCGCAGCAGCGCGAGGCACACGCGGCGATCGCGGTCACGCTCGCCCAGCTCGAGCCCGCGCTGACGGAGCGGCACCCGGAGCTGCTGGCCCGGCACATCGAGCGGGCCGGCGTGCCCGACGCAGCGCTCGAGGCCTGGGAGCGCGCGGGAATCGCCGCCGCGAGCCGCTCCGAGTACGTCGAGGCGCGCAGCCACCTCGAGCGAGCGCTCGCGCTGTTGCCCGAGGGAGGCGCTCCCGATCCACGCGACGCGGTGGAGCTCCGGCTGCGCACGGCGCTGACCGGCCCTCTCGTGTTCCTCGACAACAGCTCCTTCGAGCTCGAGCGGAACCTCGAGACGATTCGGACGCTGATCGGCGACGAAGGGGATTCTCGCCTCGTGCCCGTCCTCGTCCAGCTGGCGCGCCTCTACATGCAACGGGGGGACGGCGGGAAGCGTGCCGAGCTCGCCGAGCAGCAGGAGCGGGCGCTGCTGGACGCGCCGCGCGAGGTCGCCATTGCGATCCACTCCCAGCTCGCTTCGGGCTACACGGACGGCGGCAATCTTCCCAGTGCGCGCCGCCATCACGAAGCCTTGCTCCGGATCGCGCCAGAGAATGGCGCGATCCCCTCGGACCCGCTCTCCCTCTGGGGCTTCATCGTGGGAGTCCCCGTCAGTGCCTGGGCGCTGTACTACGGAGGTCGTCTCCGAGAGGCAAGCGCCCGCCTCCATCGCTGGATTTCCCGCCTCGAGGAGCTCCCCCTCTTCATGAGAGCGGCCTCGGAGAGCCTGTCAGCCGCCGTGCTGCTGTTACTCGGCGAGTTCGGGGCCAGTCACTCGATGGCCCGTGACGGTCTCGCCACCTCGCTCGAGCACCACTTCCAGATGCTCACGGGCCGGACTCGTGCCATCGTCGGAGCTTCGCTCGCGGCGGCGGGAGATCCCGAGGGCGGCGTCGTCGAGCTGCGCAGGGCGGTGGCCGAGATGAAGGCCAGGGGAACTGCCGCGACCAGGCCGTTCGCGGAGTCCTTCCTGGCGGAAGCCCTGCTCGCGCTCGGTCGGCTCGACGAGGCAGAGGCAGTGATCGCCTCGGCGATGGACGCCGTGCGGGTCGGGACGGACCAGGTCTGGGAGCCGGATCTCCACCGGATTCGCGGCCGGCTGTTGGCGCGGTCGGGCAGGCTGGAAGAAGCAGAGCAATGCCTCGGGCTCGCCGTCTCACTTGCCAGCGAGCGCGGCATCCGCTCCCTCGAGCTGCGCGCGGGGACCGAGCTCGCACGATTCCTGCGGCAGGCGGGTCGACCCGAGGCGGCGCGCACGGCCCTCGCGCCGCTCTGCGCGGCGTTCGTCGGGGAGCTCGAGACTCCGGACGTGCGCGCGGCGAGGCAAGTGCTCGCCAGCTGAGTCTCCGGGGGGGGGCCGTGCTCAGTCCTGCGACCAGCCCTGCGTCACGCTCGCGGCGACTTCGCTCACGAGCCGCTTCAGCCGCGCGACCCGCTCCGGAGCGAGCGGATCCCGGCTCGGCGGGCCCGCGAAGGTAGGCAGACCTGCCACGTAGTAGAGAACGGTTCCCGCGACGACGCTCGTGAGCAGCATCACTTCGGTGGGATCGGCACCGGGCACCCCCGCCTCGAACGCCGACACGATCAGCTGCTCGAAGGGCTCGGAGCGCTCGCGCGCCTGCTTCTCCTCGTCGGGGTCGGCGGTGGCGGCCGCGCGCAGGGCGATCTGCGCCGCCTCGGGGCGCTCGACCA
>JASJBO010000399.1 GCA_030066475.1 Myxococcota bacterium | reverse complement strand
GCCCGCGGCGGCAGCGCCGCCGCCGCCGCCCCCGCCCCCGGCGCCGGCGTCGAGCACCGGATCGCTGCCGTCGAAGAACACGTCGGTGAAGTCGCACGGGTCGACGATCTCCGGATCGAACGCGACGCCCCCCGCGACGCCCGTCAGCAGGAAGCCGCTCGGGCCGAGCGGGATGCCGGCCGGTCCCGCGCCGACGTCGAGGCAGGCGCCGATCACGCCCGCCATGTCGAACGCGAGGTTCACCAGCACGCCGGCGCCGTTGAGCTTGCCGCCCACGGTGCCCGCGAAGTAGATGCTCTCGAACAGCTCCTCGGGCGGGACGCCGAGGCCGCCCACCAGCACGTCGCCCGCCACGTTGAGCGGGCCGAGCGGCAGGTCCTGGATCCCGAGCCGGATCGCGTCGAGCCGGAAGATCGGGAAGCCCTGGGCGTCGAGGCTGGCCACCAGGTCCTCGACCTGGCCGACGATGAAGGGCGCCTCCGGGCTCGGCAGGGCGGCTTTGGCGCTCAGCGTGAACTCGAGGTTCTGCGGATCGAGCAACGCGGGGAGCCCGCCCGGCGGCGCCGGGTCGCTGAAGCGGATGCCGGCCTCGGTGATCGAGAGCGGCAGCACGTCGCCCAGCGACAGCGCGTCGCCCGGCGCGAAGCTGATGGCCGCGATCGAGAAGCTCGGCGGCAGCAGCACGCCGGCGCCGTCGCGCGCGAAGCCGAAGCGCGCCTGGTCGAGTGCGAAGCGCGGGCCGCCCGGCACCTCGACCGCACCCGACAGCTCCACGTCGAAGAGCGGTCCGTTCGGCGCGAAGAGCTGGTCGAGCCCCGAGACCTCGACGCTGGCGAGCTGACCCGTGTCGAAGCCCGAGATACGCAGGCCGTCGGGGCCGCCCAGCCGGAAGTTCCCGCCGAGCGCGAGCGCGTCGATCGCGATCTCGGGCGCCTGCCCGGCCGTGATCGCGAGTCCGCCGCACGCCTCGATCGCCACGCTGTCGCCGCTCTCGAGCGCCAGCACCTCGCCCGGCAGCGCCAGGCGCACGCCGCCGTCGAGCTCGAAGCGCGGCACGCCGCCGACGTCGCAGATCGCCAGGCCGGTCCCGCTCACGGGCGGGTCGATGCCCAGGCAGGTCGGTACCGCGTCGCACGCGTCGCCGCCCGCGCCGATCAGCGCCAGCTCGAAGCCCTCGATGCCGAACAGGGGCAGGTCGTCGACCAGCGCGATGCGTCCGGTCGGGAAGCCGAGCAGGTCGAACTCGGCGCCGCTCAGCGCCACGCGCACGTTGCCGTCGGGCAGCGGGAGCTGCACCGCGCCGGCCACGTTCGTGAGCGCGGGCAGCGGGAACCCGAGCGAGAAGTCGAGGCCCAGCGTGGCCGTGCACAGCTCGGCGCCGAGCCCCGGCAGCGCCGGCAGCGACACGCCGAGGTTCGCGAAGTCGAACTGGCCGCTCAGCGCGAGCGAGGGCGTCGCGCCCACCGGGAACGTCGCCACCACCTGCGTGCTCTCGCCGAGCGCCACCTCGGGGAGCCCGTCTCCGCCGGTGCACGTGGTCTCGTCGAGCAGCCCGGCGTCGAACGCCGGACCGAGCGCGAGCGCGCCGCCGTCGAGCCGCAGCTCGAAGCCCGTCGGGTCGAAGCGGAGGCTCGCGGCCAGGTCGCTCACCGCCACCAGGAAGTCGCCGGGCGCCGGGACCGGCGGGCCCGGGCGCGCGCCGGCCAGGAACAGGCCCGCCGAGCCCGTGATGCCGACGAGCCCTTCGCTGGCGCCGCGCTGCAGCTCCAGCAGCAGACCGGCGTCGAACAGCGCCAGGTCCTCCAGGAAGGGGAGGGCGGGGATCGCGCCCACGGCGGTCGCGAAGCGGAACGCGTCGGCGCCCGTGTCGTACGAGACCGCGACGTCGACGGTGGTTCCGGTCTCGATCAGCTCGAAGCTGCCGGTGCCGGCGAGCGTGCCCGTCGGCAGGCCGTCGAGCCGCCAGGCGTCGACCGTCACGTCCGCGGTGAGTGCGAAGTCCGGCGTGTCCAGCGCGAGGGCGCCGTTCACATCGGCCAGCGTCGGCGCGGCGAGCCCGGCGAAGGTCAGGTCGGTGCGGCAGAGCGCGCCGCGCAGGTCGGGGAAGCCGGGCGCCTGGACGGCGATCTCGCGGAACTCGATGGTGCCGGCGAGGTCGACGGGCGGGCTGGCCGCCGCGTCGAACGAGATCGTGAGCGGCGTGCCCGACGAGAGATCCACCACGGCCGGGCTCCCCACTCCGGCCGCCCCGTCGCAGAGCGTTCCGTCCGACTCGAACACGCTCGGCGGGAGCTGGAGCGCGCCGCCCTGCAGGGTCAGCACGAAGCCCTGCGCGTCGAAGCTCGCCAGGGCGTCGAAGCCTGCCACCGAGAGCTCGAAGTCGGCGGGACTGGCGGGCGAGGCCGTGCGCGCGAACAGGCCCGCCGAGCCGGTCAGGGCCACCGTGCCGACGGGCGCGGCCGTGCTCACGTCGAGCGCCACGCCCACGTCGAACAGCACCACGTCGGGATGCAGCGCGACGGTCTCGAGGCCCTCGGCGCCGCTCGCGAAGCGGAAGCGCTGCGCGGCCTCGTCGTAGAGCACGGCGACGCCGAAGACCGTGCCCGTCTCGAGCAGCGTGAGCGTTCCGTTCCCGGACAGCACGCCGCCCGGCAGGCCGTCGAGCTTCCAGGTCTCGATGTCGAAGCTCGCGTCGACGGCGAAGTCGTCCTGCACGAACGAGAAGGCGCCCTGGAAGTCGGTCAGGGTCGGGGCGTCGCTGCCGGCGAAGCTGAGGGTCGCGTCGCACAGCGCGGCCGACAGCGCGGGCAGGTCGGGCACCGCCACGCCGAGGTCGCCGAAGTCGATGCTCCCGAACACGCCCACGGGCGGGCTGTCGCCGGCGCGGAACTGGAGGCGCAGCGGCGGGTCGGCAGTCGCGACGTCGATCTCGGCGTCGCCCTGCGGGCCGTTCGCGCCGCCGCACAGGGTGTCGTCGGTGCGGAACACGCCGCCGGGAAGCCGGAGCGTGCCCTGCTCGAGGACCAGGTCGAAGTCGGCGCCGACGAAGCTCGCGCTCGCGACCAGGCCGCTCACGGCCAGCTCGAACTGGTCGAGCTGCTCGGCCGAGGCCGTCTTCGCGAACAGGCCCGCCGAGCCGCTCACCCGAACCGTGCCCCGTGGCGCCGTGGTGTCGAGGTCCACCGCCAGGCCCGCGTCGAACACGACCGCGTCGTCCGAGAGCGCCAGGGTCTGCAGGTCGGCCGCATCGGTCGCGAACCGGAAGCGCTGCTCGGGCTCGTCGTAGACCACCTGGATGGCGAACGTCGCGCCCGGGCCGCGCAGCAGGGCCGTGCCCGTCCCCGCGAGCACGCCGCTCGGCAGCCCGTCGAGGCGCCAGAGGTCGGCGCCGAAGGTCGCGTCGAGCAGCAGCTCGGGGCGATCGAGGCGCAGCGCGCCGCCGATCCCGGAGAGGGTGGGCGGCTCCGCACCCGCGAAGGTCAGCGTGGCGCTGCACAGCGCGGCGTCGAGCTCGGGCAGCTCGTCGATCGCCACCGCGAGGTGCTCGACGCCGAGCACGCCGTCCAGCGAGAGCGGCGGGCTGGCGCCCGGCGCGAAGGACAGGGTGAGCGGGGACTGCGCCTCCGCGAGGTCGATCACGGCCGGCCCCTGCGGGCCCTCGCTGCCGCCGCACAGCGTGTCGTCCGAGGCGAAGACGCCCGGCGGAAGCTGGAGCGCGCCGCCCTCGAGCGTGAGCACGATCCCCTGCGCGTCGAACACGGCCAGGGCGTCGAGGCCGGCGACCGAGAGCTCGAACTCCTCGGGCAGCGGCGGGTCCGAGAGCGGGCCGCTGGGGAACAGACCGAGGCCGCCCGTGACGCGCGCCGTGCCGCCCGGCTGCGCGGTGCCGAGGTCGACGTCGAAGCGCGCGTCGAGCAGGTACGCCACGTCGCCGAGCGCGATCGTGTCGTCCTCCGCGAGGCCGGTCGAGAACGAGAAGAGATCCGAGCCGGCGTCGTAGCCGACGCCCACCTCGACGGTGATGCCCGACGCCGGGAAGTCGAGCGTGCCGAGGCCCGTGACGCTGCCCGTGGGATGGCCCGAGAGCGCCCAGCCCTGAGCCGTGATCGTCGCCGCCAGCACCGCCTCGGGCGTCGCCCATTCGAGCAGCCCGGTCGCCAGCTCGAGCTCGGGGAGCGCGAGCCCGTCGAAGGCGAGCGTGGCCGTGCAGAGCGCGGCGCGCAGGTCGGGCACGCCCGGCACGAGGACGCCCAGGTCGCTGAGCGCGGCGCTGCCCTCGAGTCCGAAGCTGCCGCCGGCGAACGAGATGGCGAGGTCGCCCAGATCGAGGTCGGCGCCCGGGCTGCCACCGTCGCCGGGCAGGCACACGTCGCGGCCGAAGACCTGGTCGGCGCCCTGGAACGGGCCGTCCTGGTTCACCACGAGGCGCCCGCTCTCGACGTCGAGGTCGAAGCCGTCGGCGCCCGCCGTGAAGACCGCGCCGAAGCCGACGGCGGCGAGCGTGAAGTCGTCGGTCGTGAGCCCGTCGCAGGCGAGCGGCGCGCGGGGCGGGTCGGGGAACAGGCCGGCGCCGCCGTCCGCCCGCAGCGTCGCCATCACGCCCGGCGCGTCCACCTCGATCGAGAAGGTCGCCTCGAGCAGGCAGATCTCGTCGCCCAGGGCGGCGCCGGAGAAGTCGAACGCCATGCTGCCGTCGGTGTCGATCAGGCCGTCGAGCGCCGGGAACTCGATCTCGTCGAGCAGCACCAGGTCGAAGGGGTCGGCGGGATCGAGGTCGAGCAGGGCCGCGAGCGAGGCGAGGTCGAGCGGCCCCTCGGAGAGCAGGCGCGGAGCGCCGCCCGCCAGCTCGAGCGGCTCGTCGAGCTGGAACGGGAAGCCCTCGCCGAAGTCGGCGATCGCGTCGGTGAACTCGATCTCGGTGCCGAGCGACGGGCCACTGCCCTGCGCGCCCGCGAGCCGTCCGCCGGTCGGGAAGCGCAGCCGCAGGCCGACGCCCAGGTGGCCCACGCCCGAGCCTCCCGGCCGGTACTCGAAGGGCGGCAGCACCCCGTCGCCGTCCGCGCGCACCAGCTCGCCCTCGATCGGGTCGCCGCTCGCGTCGAGCGGCAAATAGCGCTCCGGATCGAGCACGACGCCGCGCGGCGCGTTCGGGCCGGCGGGGCCGGGTGCGGCGCCGAACTGCGAGCGCAGCAGGTTGAACTCCGGGATGCCGATCCCGCCGTCGCCGTTGGCGTCGACGACGCGGTCGAAGCCCGGATCGGAGTCGGTGCGTCCGAACTGGGAGCGCAGGCGGTTGAAGTCGGCGATGCCGACCAGCCCGTTGCCGTCGAAGTCCGCGTCGCAGGCGTTGCCGAAGCCGTCGCCGTCGAAGTCGGCCTGGTCGGCGTTGGCGACCTCGGTGCAGTTGTCGAGGTCGTCGTCCACGCCGTCGCCGTCGCCGTCGCGGGCGGGCCCCGCCGTGCTGGCTCCGCCTCCGCCCCGCGCGATCCAGGTCTCGAAGTTGCGCCCCAGGCACTCGCCGGGCTCGCTGTTGTCGCTGTCCAGGCACACCGGGTCCCCGGCCGCGAGTCCGAGCGGATCCCGCTCGGCCCCGTAGGCGTCGTCGTCGTCGAGCACCCCGTCGCCGTCGTCGTCCTCGTCCGTCGCATCCGGCCGGCCGTCGCCGTCGGTGTCGGGCAGCAGCTCGGCGAGCACCGCGGCGAGCGAGCGGTCCGGGTCGACGGGGAGCAGCGTCGCCTCGAGCTCGAGCGTCACCACCCGATCCGGCCCGACCGCGACGCCCGCCAGCGCGATCGCGCCCGTGGCGGGATCGAGCGGGGCGCCTGCGATCTCGCCGAGCGTCTCCGGATGGGCGATCGGGTCCGCGCCGCCGGGTCCGCCCGCGGTGACGCCCTGCACCGCGCCGGTGGTCAGCTCGAGGTCGAGCGCCAGCGCGACGCCGTCGAGCTCGAGGACGGCCGGCAATCGCAGGCGCAGCGCGCCGGCGGGCGCCTCGTCGCCCGCGAGCCGGAGCGCCCCCGCCGCGTCGAGCCCCGGGAAGGCGAGCTGGAACACGTCGTCGCCGAACACGCCGTAGCCGGCGTCCTCGAAGGCGCCCTCGCAGCCGGAGTCCACCGCCAGCTCCGCGCCCGCGGGCGCACCGCACAGCGACGCGAAGCGCAGCATGCGTTCCTCGCCAACGGCGTCCGGGAGCGCGGCGCGACGCAGCTCGGCGCGCAGGACGCCGTCGGGCTGGGCGCGCGAGGCCAGCGCGTGGCCCGGCCCGCACGGCACCTCGCCCCCCAGCGCGTCGAGGCAGATGCGGAACGGCGGGGCATCGAGACCGTCGCTGCGATCCCGATGCAGGCGGAGCACCAGGCTGGTCGGCTCGACGCTCTCCAGCACCGAGGTCTCGGCGGCGCCGTCGGCGGCGAGCTCGGTGATCCCGACCCGGCCCGACCGCACCTCGAGCCGGAGATCGGCAGA
>JASJBO010000398.1 GCA_030066475.1 Myxococcota bacterium | reverse complement strand
GTGGTGCGCGCGCTGCGCGCGGCGCTGGCGCCGCACTGCCGCTCGCTGGCGGTTCCCGAGGCGCCGCGGCTGCGCCGCCTCGACGGCATCCAGCACCTCGAGACGCCCATCGAGGGCCGGCTCGCGGGCCGGCGCGGTCTGCTGGCGCTGGCGGGCGACCTGCACCCGACGCCCGCGGTCGGCGGCGCCCCGCGCGACGCGGCGCTCGGCTGGATCGC
The DNA here is from genome assembly GCA_030066475.1 of Myxococcota bacterium. The sequence continues at coordinate 6,254 of JASJBO010000398.1, read as the reverse complement.
GCGCGCCGAGGACCTCGACCGCGGCTGGTACGCGGGTCCGGTCGGCTTCCTCGACGCCGAGGGCGGCGGCGAGCTGGCGGTGGCGCTGCGCGCCGCCCTGCTGCGCGGCGAGACCGCGCGCCTGTTCGCGGGCGCCGGCATCGTCGAGGGCTCGCAGCCCGAGGCCGAGCTGCGCGAGACGCGGCTCAAGCTGGGCGCCCTGCTCGCGCCGCTGCTGGAGCTGTAGCGATGCACGCCGTCGCCGCCGCGCCGAACCGCTCGGTTGCCTTCGCGACCGCTCTGTTCGAGGAGCTCGCGCGCGCCGGCGTGCGCCACGCGTGCATCTGCCCCGGCTCGCGCTCGACCCCGCTGGTGGTGGCGGCCGCGGCGCAGGACGACCTGCGCTGCTGGTCGCACCTCGACGAGCGCAGTGCGGGCTTCTTCGCGCTGGGCCTGGCGCGCGCCGCGCGCGAGCCGGTGGCGCTGGTCTGCACCTCGGGGACGGCCGCGGCCAACTTCCACCCCGCCGTGATCGAGGCGCACTACGCGCGCGTCCCGCTCCTGGTGCTGACGGCCGACCGGCCGCCCGAGCTGCGCGAATGGGGCGCCGGCCAGACCGTCGACCAGCTGCGGCTCTTCGGACCCCACGTACGCTGGTTCGCCGAGGCGCCGGTTCCCGAGCCGGGCGACGCGCCGCTGCGCCACGCCCGCGCGCTGGCGGGTCGCGCGGTGGCCGAGGCGGTCGGTCCGCCGGCGGGCCCCGTGCACCTGAACCTGCCGTTCCGCGAGCCGCTCGAGCCGCGCCCGGTGCCCGCGGACCTGGCCGAGCCGCTGACGCCGCTCGCGTCGTGCGGGCGCGCGCCGCGCGCCTACGCCCCCGTGCACCGCGCCGCGCAGGCGCCGCGTCCCGACGACGTCGCGCGGCTCGCCGCGTCGATGGCGGCCTGCGAGCGCGGCGTGATCGCGTGCGGACCGACCGACGCCTCGCCCGACCTGGCCGACACCGCGTCGGAGCTGGCGCGCGCCCTGGCGTGGCCGATCCTCGCCGAGCCGACTTCGCCGCTGCGCTGCGGCCCGCATCGGCCCGACGCGCCGGTCGTCGCGACGGGCGACCTGCTGCTGCGCGATCCGGCCTTCGCCGCCGCCCACGCGCCCGACTTCGTGCTGCGCCTGGGCGACACGCCCACCAGCAAGGCGCAGCGCCTGTGGCTCGAGGGGCGCCCGCCGCGCGACCTGGTGCTGGTGGACCCCGACGGCGTCTGGCACGACCCGAGCCACCTCGCCTCGGAGGTGCTGCGCGTGGATCCGGTCGCGCTGTGCGCGGCGCTCGCGCGCCGGCTCGGGCCGCGGCCGGTCCGGAGCGCCAGCCCCTGGCTCTCCGACTTCCTCGCGGCCGACGCGCGTGCCGCGGCGGCGCTGGCGGCCTCGATCGACGCGGACTCCGCGCTGCTCGAGGCGCGCGTGGTGCGCGAGCTGGCCGATGCGCTGCCCGACGATGCGCTGCTCTACGTCTCGAACAGCATGCCGGTGCGCGACCTCGACGCCTTCTGGCCGGCCTCGCCGCGAGCCGTCCGCGTGCTGTGCAACCGCGGCGCCAACGGCATCGACGGCATGCTGTCGAGCGCGCTCGGCGCCGCGGCCGCCCGGGTCGGGCCCACGGTGCTGTTCACCGGCGACCTCGCGCTGCTGCACGACGCCGGCGCCCTGGTGACGGCGCGGCGGCTGGGGCTGCCGCTCACCGTCGTCGTGGTCGACAACGGCGGGGGCGGGATCTTCTCGTTCCTGCCGATCGCCGAGTGCGCCGACGCGGCGCTCTTCGACGCCCACTTCCGCACGCCGCACGGCGCCGACCTCGTGGCGCTGTGCCGCGGCGCCGGCCTCGAAGCCGTGCGCGTCGAGTCGCGCGAGCACCTGCGCGCGGCGCTCAAGGACTCGCTGGCCGCCGCATCGACGCGGGTGCTGGTGGTACCGGTGGACGCCGAGCGCAACGTGGCGCAGTTCCGCGCGCTGGCGGCCGCCGCGGCGCGGGCCGCGGAGGCGCGCGCGTGAGGTCCGAATCGCACTTCGTCGCGGTGGACGGCGTGCGCCTGCACGCCGAGCTGCGCGGCAGCGGGCCGCCGCTGGTGCTGCTGCACGGCTTCACCGGATCCGCCCACGGCATGGCCGGCGTGGGCGCCGCGCTGGCAGACGACTTCCGCACGATCGCCATCGACCTGGTGGGGCACGGGCGCAGCGACGCACCCGACGACCCCGCCGCCTATGCAATGCCGCGCTGCGTGGCGCAGGTGTGCGGCGTGCTCGACGCGCTGGGCGTCGAGCGCGCCCACTGGCTCGGCTACTCGATGGGCGGCCGCGTCGCGCTCTCGCTGTGCGCCGCGCGGCCCGAGCGCGCCGCCTCGGCGCTGCTCGTCGGCGCGAGCGCCGGCATCGAGTCGGCGACCGAGCGCGCCGCGCGCGCGCGCGACGACGAGGCGCTCGCCGACGCGATCGAGCGCGACGGCGTGCCGGCCTTCGTCGAGCGCTGGACGGCGCACCCGCTGTTCGCGAGCCAGCGCGAGCGGCTGTCCGCCGCAGCGCGCGCGGCGCAGCGCCGCGAGCGGCTGGCCAACCGCGCCCGCGGCCTCGCGCACTCGCTGCGCGGCATGGGCAGCGGCGCCCAGCCCCCGCTGCACGGGGCGCTCGCCTCGATCGACGTGCCGATCTGTCTGGCCGCCGGCGCCAACGACCCCAAGTTCCGCGCGCTCGCCGCCTCGCTCGCCGCCCGGCTCCCGCGCGGCGAGTGGGCGCTGGTGCCCGACGCCGGGCACGCCGCGCATCTCGAGAACCCGCGCGCCTGCCTCGCGCTCGCCCGCCGCTGGCTGGCGGGGCGCGCGGGGCGGGTGCTCGCCGACGCCGGCGCGCCGGCGTCGGCGCCAACGCCAACCCTGGAAACCCGAGCCCTGGAGACCCGAGCATGACCTCCGTCGACTGGAAGACGATCCGCGACTACGACGACATCCGCTTCGAGACGAGCGGCGACGGCATCGCCAAGATCACGATCTGTCGCCCCGAGGTGCGCAACGCGTTCCGCCCGCGCACCTTGTTCGAGCTGATCGACGCCTTCGCGCGCGCGCGCGAGGACGCCTCGATCGGCGTGATCCTGTTCACCGGCGAGGGACCCGACGCCTTCTGCTCGGGCGGCGACCAGAAGGTGCGCGGCGATGCCGGCTACGTCGACGACGAGGGCATCCCGCGCCTCAACGCACTCGACCTGCAGCGCGTCATCCGTACCCTCCCCAAGCCGGTGATCGCCCTGGTCGCGGGCTATGCGATCGGGGGCGGCCACGTGCTGCACCTGATCTGCGACCTCACGATCGCGGCCGAGAACGCCCGCTTCGGGCAGACCGGTCCGCGCGTGGGGAGCTTCGACGCGGGCTTCGGGGCCTCCTACCTGGCGCGCGTGGTGGGCCAGAAGAAGGCGCGCGAGGTCTGGTACCTGTGCGAGCAGTACGGCGCCGAGGAGGCCCGCGACATGGGCCTGGTCAACCGGGTGGTGCCGCTCGACCAGCTCGAGAGCGCCGGCGTCGAGTGGGCACGCCGCATCCTGCGCCACAGTCCGATCGCGATCCGCTGTCTGAAGGCCGCCTTCAACGCCGACTGCGACGGCCAGGCTGGCCTGCAGGAGCTGGCGGGGCACACCACCCAGCTCTTCTACATGACCGAGGAGGCGCAGGAGGGCCGCGACGCGTTCGTCGAGAAGCGCGAGCCCGACTTCGGGCGCTTCCCGTGGCGTCCGTAGCCTCCGCGCCGGCCGCGCCGGCGCCCACCGGCTGGCGCGTGTGGTGGCTCGCGGCGCGGCCGCGCACGCTTCCGGTGGCGCTGGCGCCGGTGGCCGTCGGCACCGCGGTGGCGGCGTCGCTCGGCGCCGCGCGCGCCGGGCCGGCGCTGGCTGCAGCGCTCGGCGCGCTGCTGATCACGATCGGCACCAACCTGGCGAACGACGTGTTCGACGCCGAGCAGGGCGCCGACGGCGCCGACCGCATCGGGCCGCCGCGCGCGGTGCAGATGGGCTGGCTCTCGCCCGCCGCCGTGCGCCTCGCGATGGCGGCGGTGTTCGCGGCGGCGACGGCGGTCGGCGTCTACCTGGTCGCGTTGGGCGGCTGGCCGGTGGTGTGGATCGGGCTGCTCTCGATCGCCGCCGGAATTGCCTACACGGGCGGGCCCTGGCCGCTCGGCTACCACGGCCTCGGCGACCTCACCGTGCTGGTCTTCTTCGGCGGCGTCGCGGTGGCCGGAACCGTCTGGGTGCAGGCGCTGGCGCTGCCGCCGGTCACCTGGGCGGCGGCGCTGCCGGTGGGCGCGCTCGCCACGGCGGTGCTGGTGGTGAACAACCTGCGCGACGTGGACTCCGACCGGCGTGCGGGCAAGCGCACCCTGGCGGTGCGGCTGGGGCGGCGGGCGGCGCGCCTGGAGTACGCGGCGCTCCTCGCGGCCGCCTACGCCGTGCCGCTGGCGCTCTGGCTCGCGACCCCGCGCCCGGCCTGGGTGTTGCTGCCGCTGCTCTCGCTTCCGCTCGCCGCCCCGCTGCTGCGCTGCGTCGCGACGCGTCGCGACGGGCCCGCGCTCAACGAGGCGCTCGCGGGCACGGCCCGCCTCGAGCTCGTCTTCGCGCTGCTGCTCGCGGCCGGGCTCCAGGGCTGAGGCCGCTGTGCGGATCGTCCGCGCCGAGCTGATCCCGATCCGCGCGCCACTTCGGGTGCCGCTCGACACGGCGCACGGGCCGATCCGCGAGCGCCTCGGCGCGGTCGTCGCGCTCACCGAGGCCGGGGGCGCGCGCGGGTTCGGCGAGGCGCTTCCGCTGGCGGGCTTCGGGCTCGAGTCGGCCCGGGAGGCGCGGCGCGCGCTCGAGCGGGCGATCCGGGCGCTCGTGGGCGCGCGCTTCGAGAGCCTCGACGCGGCGCTCGACGGCGTGCTCCGCGCGACCCCCGGCGCCCCCTCCGCGCGCGCCGCGCTCGACGTGGCGTTGCACGACCTCGCCGCGCGCGCGCGCGAGGTGCCCGTGGCAGCCCTGCTGGCGGGCGTCCCCGCGTCGCCGCGCACACGCATCCCGGTGGCCGCGCTGGTCGCGGGCGCCACGCCCGAGACGGTGGGCGAGTCGGCCGCCCGCGCGCTCGCGCGCGGCCATGCCACCTTCAAGCTCAAGGTCGGCGCGCTCGCCGCCGCTGCCGATCGCGCGCGCGCCCGCGCCCTGCGCGACCGGGTGGGCGCCGGCGCCGCGCTGCGCCTCGACGCGAACGGAGCCTGGGACGCGCAGAGCGCCCCGCTCCAGCTGTCCGCGCTCGCCGAGGTGGAGCCCGAGTACGTGGAGCAGCCGGTCGCGGCCGACGAGATCGAGGCGCTCGCCCGGCTCCGGGCGGTCGCCCCGGTGCCCGTCGCGGCCGACGAGGCGGTGCGCGACGAGGCGCACGCCGCGCGGCTGCTCGCCTGCGGAGCCGCCGACGTGCTGGTGGTGAAGCCGGCGGCCGTCGGCGGGCTGCGCCCGGCGTGGCGCATCGCGGCGCGCGCGCGCGCGGCCGGCGCGGGCGTGGTCGTGACCGGCTTCCTCGACACGGCGCTCGGCAGCGCCGCGGCCCTGCACCTGGCGGCGGCGCTGCCCGGCCCGCCGCGCGCCGCGGGACTCGCGACCGACGGCCTGCTGGCGTGCGACCTGGCTGCGCTGCCGCCCGTCCGGGATGGCGCGCGCGCCCTGCCGCGCGGCTCCGGTCTCGGCGTGGACCCGGACTGGCCGGCACTCGCCAGCGGGCGCGGCGCGGAGATCGCCGCATGAGCCTGGCCGCGCCCTGGATCTCGGCCCGCGCCGCCATCACGCCGGAGCGCACCGCCCTCGAGCTGGACGGCGCGACGCTCGACTACGGCAGGCTGCAGGCGCGCGCCGAACGGCTGGCGGCGGGCCTGCGCGCGCGCGGCGTGGGCGAGGCCGACCTGGTGGCCGCGCTGCTGCCAGCCGGGGTCGATTTCGTCGCGCTGCTGCACGCCGTGGACCTGTGCGACGCCGCGCTGCTGCCGCTCAACCTGCGCCTCACGCCGCGCGAGCTCGCCTACCAGCTGCGCGACTCCCGCGCGGCGCTGCTCGTGCACGACGACGGCGAGCGCGTCGCGGCGGCCCGCAGTGCCGCCGAGGCGGCGGACGGGCTCGCGTGCGCGCGGGTCTCGCAGCTGACCGCAGGCGCCGGCGAGGCGCCCGCGCTGGCGAAGCGCGACGGCTCGGCCACGCTCGCGGTGCTCTACACCTCGGG
>JASJBO010000397.1 GCA_030066475.1 Myxococcota bacterium | reverse complement strand
ACGCGCAGGTGCGACGCGCCGATCGCACCCGGAAAGGGCGGGAGTTGGGACGGGGAAGTCACGAGATGGGCGCCTTGCTGTCGGATGGGCGGGTCCGGGGGCGACGCTAGCAGGTCGGTCCGTCGGCCCACAATCCGCTGCCAACGCCCGGCGCGCTACCGCGTGCCGCCGCCGAGGAAGGGGTGCTCGGCCAGCGCGGCTTCGCAGCCGTCCAGGTAGAAGGCGAAGGCGGCGGCCATCCGGTCGTGCAGCGCCGGCGTCATCTCGCGGAGCGCCAGTTCTCGACGCCGACCCCGCACAGCTCGGCGGCGATCAGCGCCTTGGCGACGTGCGGATTCGGAAGGTAGGAGAAGATGCGAAGCACCGGCTGCACGGGGCTTCCTCAGGGCCCGGGCGCGGCTAGCGCGCGCGACCACGCGAGGCGATCGCGACGAGCCCGCCGGCGAGCAGCAGGAAGGTGCCCGGCTCGGGCACCACGCGGATGCTGCCGCTGCCGACCGGCTCGAACACGAGGAGCTCGTTCTCCGCTCCCTTCACGTCGATTCCGAACACGGAGTCCGGGACGAACGTGAGACTGGTTTGCCATTCCTCCGTCGAAGCCTGGAAGACCAGCGTCGCGAGCGTCACCTGGTCGCCCTGCATCCCGTCGAGGACTGCGTCCGGGAGCAGCGAGAGCGCGGCGAAATCCACGATGCCCGAGGTCGAGAGGTCGAAGTCCTCGAACACCTCGGTGGGCGAGCCGGGAGCCCCGAGGCCCGTTCCGAACAGGACGTCGGTCGCGGTGACCACGGCCGGATCGAAGGCCACGTCGAGATCGTAGGCGGCGACGATCTGGTCCGGGTCGGCGTCTTCGAGGCCCCGGACCACGACGTCGACCAGCACGGTTCCACCGGGCGTCGTGATGGAATCGACCGGCGCGAAGCCGAGAGCGACGGCCGCGGCCTCGTCCGACGCCACGGGCAGCGTGCACGCCGCGATCGACGCGGCGGCGGCGAGCTGGAGCGTCCACTTCCGCATCGGCTTCGCCCCCTTCACGGCGACACCGGTCCGCAGCCGGGGACGCTGCACTCGAGCGCACAGGCGCGCCCGTCGTTCACGGTGATCACCCCGTCGCCGTCGTAGTCGCGGGCGTCGCCGGGCACCGCCGGCGAGCCCCGCGCCGCGAAGATCTCGGCGACGTCGTCCGCGTCGACGTCGCGATCGACGTCGATGTCGCAGCGCGGGCCCTCGAAGCTCCCGTACTCGTTCAGCCGGAAGTTGTTGAGGCCCGCCACCTCCCAGTTGTTCTGCTCGACCGGAGGAATGCTGCCGTCCACGTTCACGTTCGTGATGTGGTAGGTGTGCTGGTTCCAGACGCGCCGCGTCGGCACCCATTCGTCGAGCGGGTCGCCGTAGACGAAGACGCCACGCTGCGGTCCGTAGCCGCAGTTGTCGTTGGCCACGGCCACGATCTCGGCCCGGTCGTCGCCGTCGACGTCGGCCACCAGCGGGTACTCGTGCCAGGTGCAGGAGCTGAGGGCCGTCTGGAACAGCACCGCGCCGTCGGTGCCGGCGAAGATGAACAGGCTCACCTCGTCGCTGTAGACGACCTCCGCGGCGCCGTCGCCCTCGAAGTCGAAGACCGACGAGCCGGTCCGGTTCGAGCTGGGGTCCCGGGTCACCTGCTCCCACTTGAGCGTGCCGTCGGTCTCGAAGACCGCGTACTTCATGGCGCCGGCCACTCCGATCTCGGGCGCGCCGTCCCCGTCGTAGTCGGCGACGGTGGGCGGCCCGCCAGCGCCGCCGCCCGGAACCGGGACCGGACCCCAGAGCGTGCTGCCGTCGTCGTCGAGCAGGTAGACCCGGCCGCCGGTCACGAGGACGACCTCGGCCCGGTCGTCGGCATCGAAGTTCGCGACGGCCGCCGAGCCGTCGGCGAGGGGGCTCTGCCACTCGATCGCCCCGGCGGCGTCGTAGACGGTGTTGCCCGCGACGACTTCGGGGCTGCCGTCCTTGTCGATGTCGGCGACGAGCGAGAGCGGGCCGAAGTTGCTTTGCTCGCCGCGCCCGCCAGCGCCGGTCCAGAGCAGCACGCCGGTGTCGTCGAGGACCTGGCGGCCGATCACGATCTCGGGCGTCCCGTCGCCGTCGAGATCCGCGATCGCCGGTGCACCCCAGTTGATCGCCTCGAGCGTCTGGCTGCGCCACTTGAAGCTGCCATCGTGCTCGAAGGCGATCAGCTGCCGGCCCGACGCATCGCAGGCGACGATCTCGGGCCGCCCGTCGCCGTCGATGTCCCCGCTCGCCACGGAGGCCGCGGTGTTGACGCGGAAGTCGGGGTCGCCGACCGTGAACACCTCGCTGCCATCCACGCCGCTCAGCGCGCGCAGCACGCCCACCTCGACCCGCGCGCCACCCCTGGAGTTGGTGGCGGAGAACACCACCTCGGGCTGCGTGTCTCCGTCCAGGTCCATTACGCTCGGCGTGTTCATGACGTTGACGTAGTCGATGAGCGGGTCCCCGGCGGTCCCCGACCAGGACCACTCCACGACCGGTTCAAAGCAGCCGTTGGTGCCGGTCACGCCCACCAGAGCGAGCCCGGAGAGGGCCGGCAGCAGCGCGCGGCGCAGCGCCCGCATGCGCTTCGTCATCGGGTTCCTCCGCCTGGCTCGACGACTTCGGATCGCCACGGCGAGTCGCCGTGGCCACGGAGCCCGCGCGCGCGCATGGCACGGGGTCCGCTGCACGAGAAGTGGGTCGCGTGGGGCCGACGTGGCAGCCGATTTCAGGCGGATAGGGCGTCAAGCTGCGTTCTGGCTTGGCGGCCCACCATGAGCGTCATGTCGATTCCCTCCGGGGAGCCCCGGGCGTGCGGAAGCCAGGGCGCTCCGCGCGCGAGTCGCAGTCCACACCGACCGGCGTGGCGGTCGCAACGCGGCGCGTCGGCGAAGCTCACGATCTCGCGACAACGCGTCCCAACACAGGTGCATTCGGCATCAGGAGTCGGCTTGCCGACGGGCGGCGCGCTGCGTGACGCCGTGCCGGCTGGTCCGTTGCTTGCAGATTCGCTGTACATGAACATGCCGAGCTTTCGAACGCTCCGAGTGCTCCTGGGGGCGGCGCTGTGGCTGGCCGCGGGTCCGGCGGCGGCGCTCACGGACGCCAACGGCCAGACGCCGCGGGCCGCCGAGACACTCGACACGAGCACGCCCGACGATCCCGACGACAAGATCACCCTGGACGAGCGCGTCTTCTCGCCCAGCAGCTTCTTCCGCGTCTACTTCAACGACACGATGACCGACCCGATCGAGGGAACGACGCTCGCCGACGCCGAGCGCGCGGGCGAGTTCCTCGACTGCGCGTGGGAGCTCTTCTTCTCGCCCGAGCTGGCGGCGCCGGACGTGCCGTTCCGACACCCCCTCGGCTCTCCCCACTACCGCCACCCGGAGAACGAGTTCCTGGTGCCGGTCTGGGTAACCGGGCGCACCCCCATCAACGGCGGCAACTCCGTCCCCCGCATCCATGCGTCGCCGGTCGGGCCGCTGTTCGGCTGTCCCCAGTTCGGGGGCTGGCCGCCGGGCAGCATCCAGCTCTGCGACGCATTCTGGGTGGACGCCAGCCTGGGCAACACGGGCTTCAACCCGGTCGGCTTCCACGAGCTCGGGCACGTCGTGTTCAAGAGCTACAGCTCCTACTTCAACTCGGCCCCCGTGAGCTTCCTCAACGAGGGGTTGCCCAGCTCGCTGCCCGAGATCCCGCTCACCCACAACTACCAGCCGCCCGCGAGCCCGAACCGGGACAACGGGAGCAGCCTGCGCGAGCACCGCGACCTCAGCGATTCCTCGCTGCGCACCCACTCCTATTCGGCCGCGCCGTTCTGGTACTACCTGGCGATGGAGTACAGCGACATCCCGGACACCGACGGGTTCTACCCCGCCGCCGTCACGATCCCGACCGCCTGCACGAGCTATGCGAACGCCATCAGCCCCGGTCTGACGATGCGCCGCTTCCCGGGACGCGACGTGGTGCGCCACATCCAGGAGGAGCTCTTCGACTGCCATCCCCTGGGCCGGGACACGCCCCGCTGCATGGTGGGCCAGCAGCACGTGCTCGACGTCCAGTGCGCCACCTTCGGGGTCAACAACCAGGTCGTGGATCCGGGCTGCCTCCCGCTCGGCGACCCCATTGGGGGCGAGGAAGGCTGGGGGGAGATCTGGGAAAGGCCCGGCGACCCGGGGAACCCCACCGACCCGGACGACGATGCCTACGAGGCGAACCATCGCGTGGGCGAGACGCTGATGCCGAAGACGCTCGAGCTCGTCGACCGGGCGCTCCAGACGCACCACGGCATGGTCGACGACGGGCTGCCGTACCGCGCGTTCCGCGAGTTCCTGGTGTGGAACTTCGCCAACGGTCCGAACCACGAAGTGCTGGCCGACCCGATGGACCCCCAGCGCTTCCGCGTGAAGGCCTTCGGCGCGCACTACCACCTCCTCGACCTGAGCGACGGCGAGCAGATCGTGCACTTCACCCGCGAGGCCGACCTGCCCCGGGCCGTGTACCAGATCCTGCACCGGGTCGGCACCGACCTCGTGCCGTTCAGCGAGTGGGAGGAGCTCGAGACGGGCGACGAGATCTTCGTCTACCCGGACTCCCCGGAGGCGGTGGTCGTGGTCACGGCCATCGCGCCCACCTTCGACGTCGAGGCCGACCCCGTGGACGCCGGCTATATCTCCTACGACGACTCGGGCGGGCATTACCACCTCGACGCCGCGCGCCTGCCGCTCGTGCCCGACGTGTTCGACGACGAGGACGTGGCCACGCCGCCGCCCGGGGGATCGCCGTTTCCGCGCAACGACTCGCGGATCGAGGCGACGCCGGTCCTGCTGCCCGACCCGCCCGACGCGTCGCGAACGAGCGTGCACCTCGAGGCGCTGAGCTTCGACACCATGGCGGACGTCGACTACTTCCGCGTCCGGCTCCCGGACGACGTCGAGGGCGCCTGCACGTGTTTCTGCAGCACCGGGTTCTGCCGGAAGGAGGCGGTGATCTCCGTGGACCCGGACGTCGTCACCGACGTGCCGATCACGCTCTACGCGGGCCCGGCGTCGCTCCGGCCCGAGTCCCGCGGCTGGGTGACCCAGAGCTTCTCCGGCGCGCGCGAGGTCGGCATCCCGTGCCCCGCCGACGTCAGCGTGGACGTGGGTCAGCTCCGCTTCCCGCTGCTCACCGGCGACAACGAGCTGGTCTTCGCGATCGAGCGCGGGCGGAGCCGCACCTCCTACGACGCGACCGTCAGCTACCAGTACCTCGAGTGCGACATTCCGCCGGGCTTCTTCGAGGCCGAGTTCCTCGCCGAGGTGTTCTCGTGGCGCAACACCGAGCCCACGCCCACCGTGTTCCCGAGCGACCGCGCCGTGTTCCTCGACTGCCTGGCGCTCCCGGGCTGCGATCCGCCCGAGGAGTACTGGGCCGTCGAATGGGCCGGCGGGACCCTCGACATGACCTTCGCCTACGAGCTGTCCGCCGTGCAGAGCGGCGCGCTCTCGGTGGCGCTGGCCAGCGCGAACGGCACGCTGCTGGCGCGGGGCGTGGAGGTTCCGTTCCCGGGCGTTGCCGGCTCCGGTCCAGCGCCGTCGAGGCAGCTCGGCGCCCAGCGTCTGGTCGCGACCGACCTGCGGCCCGCGTGGTACTTCCTGCGCGTCGACGCGCCCTTCCCGACGGGAATCACCTACCAGCTCGGCTCCCGCGATCGCGACCGGGACGGCACGCCCGATCTCTACGACACGTGTCCCGACGTCCGCGACTCCAGCCAGCGTGACGCCGACGGCGACGGCGTGGGCGACGCGTGCGACAACTGCCCCCAGAGGCCGAACGCCCGCCAGGGCGACATCGACGGCGACGGGCTGGGCGACGTCTGCGATCCGCAGACGTGCGGCAACGGTGCTCGGGAGGCGGCCGAGGCCTGCGACGACGGCAACCTGCGCGACGGCGATGGCTGCTCGGCGACCTGCACGGGCGAGCCCGAGGTCGACGCCGATCTCGACGGCCGGCTCGACGAGCACGACAACTGCGTCGAGGCCGAGAACCCCGACCAGCGGGACACCGACCGGGACGGCTACGGCGACGCCTGCGATCCCGACTACAACCAGGATGGGGCGGTCGGAATCCCCGACTTCGCGCGCTTCCGGAGGGGCTTCGGCACCGTCTCGAACGAGGGCGCCACGAGCGACAGCTCCACGGACCTCGGCTTCGACCGGGTCCTCGATCACAACGGCGACGGGGCGGTCGGCATCCCGGACTTCAACGTGTTCCGCCGCGCGTTCGGCGGCCCGCCGGGGCCGTCGGGCCTCGACTGCGCCGGCTCCGTGCCCTGCCCGTAGCCGGCCCGCCCGCGCTCGTGGCGAGCCCAGGGGCGGCGAACCCGCCGGCTAGGGAGTCTGCGCGGCAGAAGCCCCCTGCAAGCGCCCGAAGGGCGCGCGCAGTGAGGCGAAGCCGAACGAAGTCCACCAGCTAGGGAGTCT
>JASJBO010000396.1 GCA_030066475.1 Myxococcota bacterium | reverse complement strand
CTCACGAGCGCCCGCGAGGAGGTCGCGCGCCTGGCGAACGAGACGGCGACCCGGGAGGCCGATCTCACGCGCGCTCGCGAGGAGGTCGCGCGCCTGGCCAACGAGACGAAGGCCCGGGAGGCCGACCTCACAGGCGCCCGCAAGGAGATCGCGCGCCTGGCGAACGAGGCGACGACCCGGGGGGCCGATCTCGCACACGCCCGCGACGAGATCGCGCGTCGCGACGCCGGCATCGCAGATCGTGACTTCTACATCGAAAGGCTGAAGCAGAGCCTGCTCGCGGTGGAGCGTTCTCTCTCGTGGAAGATCACGCGACCCGCGCGCCTGGTTGCGCGCGGAGCTGCGGAAGTCCTGAAGAAGTAGGCCGCCCATGCGACTCCCCCGTCTGCGTCGGATTCTCAAGCTCGTCTACTGGACGATCACCTTCCGGATCGTGGCGCGCACCCGCGAACGCATCGGTGCCGGCGAGATCCGCGCCAGCGGTCTGTTCGACGCCGACTGGTATCTCGAGCAGAATCCCGACGTCGCCGAGTCTCGCCTCGATCCGCTGACCCACTTCGTGCGCTGCGGCGGCCGGGAAGGCCGCGATCCGAGTCCCTACTTCGACTCGCGCTTCTACCTCGAGCAGAATCCCGACGTCGCCGAGCGAGGCGCGAATCCCCTGCTCCACTACCTGCGCTCGGGCGCGGCCGAGGGACGCAACCCCAGCCCGACCTTCGACACGAAGTGGTACCTGGACAGCAACCCCTTCGTGGCCGAGGCAGCGATCAATCCCCTGGTTCACTACGTGCAGGTCGGCTCTCGCACGGGCCGGCAGCCACGTCCGACACCGGACGAGCCCGTGTTGAGCGCTCCGCCCGAGAGCCATCCATCGGAGCTCTCGCCCCCCGAGCCCGCCGCCCTCCCGGTCGTCGAGGGCTCCGTGGACCGATACGGCCAGACCGGCGTCTTCGGGTGGGCGCGCGACGCGGAGCGCCCCGGCGAGGGCGTGCTGCTCGAGGTGCACGTCGACGGCGTGCTCGTCTCGAACATCCGAGCCGACCGCTTCCGCGGGGACCTCGCCGCGAGGTTCGCCGACTCGGGCCGCTACGGCTTCGCCTGGGAGGTCCCTCCCATCACCTTCGAGGACCGCGCCGGCAAGGTCGAGATCCGCCCGCGGAGCGGGGCGAACCGGATCCGCCAGCGGCAGGTCGTGGTCGAGAGCTTCGTTCGCGCCAAGAGACTCGACGGAAGGAACGGCACGCTGGAGCCCCGCGGTCTCGAGTGGGTGAGTGCGCCGCCGCGCTCCAGCGGGGAAGACCCGCCGCGGGTCGAAGTGATCGTGCTGAATCGCGACGGAGCGGAGCCGCTCGAGCGCTTCCTCGAGTCCTTCCACCGCTTCAATACCTACGGCTCCGTTCGCATCACGATCATCGACCACGGCTCCCGAGACGAGAGCGAGAAGGTCGTGGAGCGGTGGCGGGAGAGGCTCCCCATCCGCTGGGTGGCCCGAGGCGGCAACTACTCGTTCTCCGACTCGAACAACCTGGGAGCGCGGACTTCGGACGCCGAGATCCTCGTCTTCGCGAACAACGACCTCACCCTTTGCAGCGATCCGCTCGGAGCGCTCGTAGGACTGCTCGACGATCCCGATACGGGGCTCGTCGGAATCAAGCTGCTCGATTCCGACTTCGACCTCGACCTCGATGGCAACGAGGGCCCCCCGGCGATCCAGCACCTGGGCGTGCACTTCGACCGCTTCCGTCGAGCGGCGGATCGCGACCTCGAGCAGCTCGTCGTGCCCTTCGAGACCCGTTCGACGCAGCGAGCACGGGCCCTGGAGGGCCTGCCGTTGACGACGCCCGCGGCGACGGGGGCGTTTCTCGCCTGCCGCAGGAGCGAGTTCCTCGAATGGGGGGGCTTCTACGACGGCTATTTCTATGGCTACGAGGACGTCGACCTCTGCCTGCGCGTGGGACTGATCGAAGGCAGGCGCATCGTGTGCGCCAATCACCTGACGGCCTACCACGAGCGCGCCCGCAGTCGAAGGCGGCTCGATCCGGAGAGCGCCCGCCGGATCCTGGCCAACCGCCAGCTTCTCGACCAGCGGCTGGGCTACGCCTACCGGCGCGCGCTCCGGGCCGATCTCTTCGAGCGCCCCGGCTTCTGGAGCGTCAGCCTCCCTCGCATCGCCTTTGCCGTCACCCGTGCCTCGGAGACGACGTTCGCCGGTGACTACTTCAGCGCCCTCGAGCTCGCCCGCGAGCTGGAGGCGCAGTTCCCGTGCGAGTGCTTCTTCCTCGAGCGGGACCGGGACTGGTACGACCTCAGGGGCGTCGACGTCCTGATCGCCATGCTGGACCAGTACGATCCGGAGAAGATCGAGAACGCGAGTCCGCACCTGCTCAAGATCGCCTGGGTGCGAAACTGGTTCGATCGCTTCGCCGATGCCGAGACTTCGTCCGGCTTCGATCTCGTCTGGGCCTCCTCGAGCAAGGCAGCCGACTTCCTCGGGGAGAAGCTCTCGAAGCCCGTCGTGCGGCTGCCGCTCGCCAGCGCCGCGGATCGATTCCGGGCGGGCACCTACCGGGAAGAGCTCGCCTCCGACTACTGCTTCACGGGCCACTTCTGGAACGAGGACCGGGACATCGTCTCGCACCTGGACCCGAGCGCCCTGCGCCATCGGGGGAAGATCTTCGGCAACGGCTGGGAGAACGTGGAGGCGACCAGGCCGATCGCCCAGGGCGCGCTCCCCTACGACCGCATGCCCGATGTGTACGCCAGCACGAAGATCGTGATCGACGACGCCAATCACGTGACGAAGCCCTGGGGCTCGGTGAACAGCCGGGTCTTCGACGGGCTCTCCGCGGGCGCGCTCGTCGTCACGAACGGCGTCCACGGCAGCCAGGAGCTCTTCGACGGCACCCTGCCCACCTACGAGAGCTCGGAGGAGCTCGAGGAGCTGCTGCGGCGCTACCTCGAGGACGAGGAGGCGCGCGTCGCGCTCGTGCGGCGCCTGCGAGAGGTCGTCGAGTCGAAGCACACCTACCGTCACCGAGCGCGCTCGGTGTGGCGGCGCTTGTGCGAGGCCTCGCGTACCCAGCTCCGCATCGCGATCAAGATCGGGACGCCGACAGCGTCGCTCCGGGAGGAATGGGGCGACTACCACTTCGCGCGCTCGCTCAAGCGGGCTCTCGACCGACACGGACACTCCACCCGCATCGATTGCATCGACGAATGGCATCGTCCCGAGGCCGTCGGCGACGACGTGGTCATCCTTCTGCGCGGGCTCTCGGCCTACGAGCCCAGGCCCGACCAGATCAATCTGCTGTGGGTCATCAGCCACCCCGACAAGCTCGAGCTCGAGGAGTGCGAGCGCTTCGATCACGTCTTCGTGGCCTCGCCGCGCTTCGCCGATCACCTGCGCAGCCGGGTGTCGGTGCCCGTCTCCACCCTGCTCCAGTGCACGGATCCCGAGCTCTTCCGGCCCCGCGAGGAGGGTGACCTGGAGGCCGGCGCAGGCGTGGTGTTCGTGGGGAACTCCCGCAACGTGTTCAGGCCGATCGTACGCGACTGCCTGGAAGCCGGAATCGACCTGCGCGTCTTCGGCAACGGCTGGGAGCGGTTCCTGCAGAAGGGCACGATCGCGGCGACGAACGTCCCCAACCGCGAGCTCCGCGAGATCTATGCCGGCTCGAGCGTCGTGTTGAACGATCACTGGCAGTCGATGCGGGAGTGGGGATTCCTGTCCAATCGCCTGTTCGATGCGACCGCCTGCGGAGCGCTTCTCGTCTCGGATCCCGTCGAGGGAATGAGCGAGATCTTCGGCGACGTGGTTCTCACCTACTCCCATCCGGCAGAGCTGCCCGGGTTGCTGGAGAAGGCCGAGGACGCCGCGCGGCTGGGACGGGCCGAGAGGTTGCGTGTTGCCGAGCGCGTTCGCGCCGAGCACAGCTTCGCGAAGCGGGCCCTCGACATCCTGGCCGTGGCATCCGAGCTGGACCGCCGCCGCGCAAAGGAGGTTCGGGAGGAGCGGACGGCGGGAGGTGCGCCGGTGGAGGACCGCGCTGCGCGTCCCTGCGCCCCCCCCTTCCCTCCCACGAGCCTCATGTTCATGGACCGGAGCCCGGAGGAGATGCTCGAACGCGGCCAGCGCTTGATCGAGTTCGTCGCGGACCGCGGCCATCTCGTGCGCCGGGGGAGCATCCTCGACGTGGGGTGCGGGTACGGTCGCCTCGCCTACACCTTGCTCGACCGCCAGTTCTCGGGCTCGTACGTGGGCTGCGACGTGCTGAAGAGGCAGATCGAATGGCTGCAGGCGAACTTCGTGCCGCACGCCCCGGGCTTCGAGTTCCGCCATCTCGACGTCCACAACGAGCGCTACAACCCCGGGGGCCGCCTGCGTGCGACGGAGGTGCGCCTGCCCCGCCGCCAGGATCCCCCGGACCTGATCCTCGCGTTCAGCGTGTTCACGCACATGTACCCGGACGAAGTCGCGCACTACCTGCGGGAGATCGCCTCCCTGATGGGTCCCCGATCGGTGCTGTGCGCGACCTTCTTCCTCCTCAACGACTCGTGGGAACGCTGCGAGGCCGAGGGGCTCTCGGTCTTCCCCATGCCTCACCGCTTCGACGACCACTGCCGCATCCACGACCTCGACAACCCACTGCACGCGATCGGCTACGACGAGTCGTGGCTCCGCGAGCTCCTGGCGCGGACGGGCCTCACCGCCGAGATCAACCTCGGATCCTGGTGCGGCCGGAAGGGCGCCTCCTGCTTCCAGGACACGCTGTTCCTTCGCCTCACCTCGGCACCGAAACCCGCTTCCGAATGACGTCGCGCGCGTGTCCCGAGCGCGATCTGGTCTTCTGGCCGCCCGGAATCCCCAACTCCATCTAGAGCACGGAGAAACCCATTCCCATCTCCAGGACGCAGGGATTCTTCGCCGCGATGCTTGCGATGGTGGCCTGCGTCGTCGGGTCTCTCATCTGGGGCTATGTCGCGTTCTTCCACCAGGCGGACCCGGTCTACCTCGACCTGACGGTGGTCCAGTCGGACGAGCGGGCAGTGCCTTTCTTCGACCTCGTGTTCGACTACGCGGCCTTGGGAGATGATTGGAGCATCGTCGACCCCTACGTCCGGAGGCGGGGCAAGAGCTTCCTGAGGCCCGACCGGGTCAAGAACGTGGGCCCCCACGATCTGCTCGGCTTTCGCAACCACGAGATCCCGGCCCATCCGGACGTGGTCGTGCTCGGGGATAGCCAGTCCTACGGAATCAACGTGGACATCGATTCCAACTGGCCGAGTCGCCTCGCAGAGATCCTGGGCCGGTCCGTCTACAACATGGCCCTGCCGGGCTGGGGAGGGCTCTCCTACCGGTACATGTTCGAGAGGGCGCTCCGCCTGGAGCCCCGCCTCGTCGTCGTTGCCCTCTACATGGGCAACGACTCGCTCGAGAACGCACTCATGGCGTACTCGACGCCCTATTGGAGCGACTACCGGCCACGACCGGAAGTTGCCTTCGCCGACCTCGAGACGCAGGTCAGAAGGGGCGATTTGCTCGAGAAGCTGCGGATCACGCACGATCCCGAGATCGTCATGCCCTTTCAGGTGGCGATGCGGTTCGACGTGAACGACCCCGACCGGCTCGTGACCACGCTCGGCTACGAGATCCAGAACCGAGTCGTCGCCGAGATCATCGAGCTTGCTCGCGCGCAGAAGGTCCGCGTGGTGTTCGTAGTCCTACCAACCAAGGAAAGCGTCTACGCGCCACTCCTCGAGCAGAACGGCATCGAGATCGGCGAGGAATACCGGCAACTGGTCGTCAACGAGAACCGGTTTCATGCGCAGCTGATCGACACCATCACCGAGACGGGAGGTACCTACGTCGACATCGCATCGCCGCTCAGCCAGGCAATCGCCCAGGGCGACCTCCTCTACCCCATGGATGGAGACGGTCACCCCTCCAGCCGGGGCTACGCGAAGATCGCCGAGGTCATCAGCACGGGACTTCCGGCGGCCCTCCCGGCGGCGACGGATCCCGGCTTCTGGGCCCGGGAAGAGACGATCCCAGGGGCCTCGTCCGCCCGCCCGAGCCCCGTGGCCAGCTTCCTCGAGGAGCTGGAGGCGCAGGGCTTTCGGCCCAGCGATGCCACGATCTCCGGCTATCTGGGCTCGGTGCGCGCGGAGCGCGGAGTCGACAGTCCCGTGGTGGAGGGCTGGTCGTTCGACAGACAGAGCCCCTCGTCGTCGACCACGATCGCGGTCGTGGTCGACGGGCGGGTCGTGCGGGTGGGGCAGACCGATGGCAGCCGACGAGACGTCGAAGAGGCATTCGGCCTGGGGGCGGCCGATCAGCCGGTGAACGCGTACCGGCTCCGCCTGGAAGGCATCTGCGTGTCCCTTTCGGCGTCCGAGATCGGCGTGATCGCGATCTCGGATGCCTCGCGCAGCTACAGGTTCCTCCCGGCCGCGTCCGCCTTCGAGATCGACTGCAGCGTTCCCTGAGTCCGGGCAACGCGACGCGAGAAG
>JASJBO010000395.1 GCA_030066475.1 Myxococcota bacterium | reverse complement strand
GGGGGGGGGGGGGGGGGGGGGGGGGGGGGGGGGGGGGGGGGGCCGGCGCCCCCCCGCCCCCGCCCGCGCCCGCGGCCGCGCGCCAGCAGGGTCGCCAGTGCGGCCAGCGCACCCGCGCCGGGCTCGGGCACGAAGAGCAGGTTGTCGCCGTGGGCCCAGAAGACTCCGGGGGGCGACGTGTTGCGGATCTCCAAGCCGAAGAACGCGCTGCGCGCCGTCGCCGGCGCGACGACTTCGTCGAGGAAGCTCGACCAGGCCGTCCCAGCCTCCGTCACCGGCGGCAGGTCGAAGGCTCCGAGGGACCCCGTGCAATCGGCTCCCGCGTACCAGCGCCCGATCAGCTTGACGAAGCCGTCGGTCTCCGAGTCCTCCTCCGGGATCAGCAGGTCGCCGCCCACGGTGTAGGTGGCAGCCGGCTGCACCAGGACGCACTGCCAGATGGGTCGGCCGCACGAGGGCGACTCGGGCCGGCAGTTGGCGGTCGCTGCCAACGAGCCGGACTCGATCTCGCCGTCGGCGTCGAGCGGCGACCAGAACGAGCCGCTCCACCCGTCGGCGTTTTCGTCGGCGCGGGGATTGAACAGGAGGTTCTGGCCGCGCGCGGGTGCAGCCAGCAGCAGCAGCAGCGCGAGACAGGCGACGAGGGCCGGAGCAGCAGCGGAAGGAGCCATGCCAGCGAGACTAGCGCGTGGGCCGCACGAGGCGGCGCCGGAACGCGGGAGGCGCGGCGCCCTGCCCTGCGGAGGCGACCGAACGGATCTCAGGGACAGGGAACCGTGCCGGCGCAGATCACGCCCGACGGTCCGGGCGTCCCGTCCAGCGCGGCGCGCAGCCGCGCGAAGTCGGGTACGCCCACGGCGCCGTCGCCGTTCGCGTCGAGCGCGGCGTCGAAGCCCAGGGCGCCGGCCTCGTGGCCGAAGCCGGCGCGGAAGCGCTCCACGTCGCTCGCATCCACCACCCCGTCGTTGTCGTAGTCGTGGTCGCAGGCGTCGCCGATGCCGTCGCGGTCGGCGTCGGCCTGCGCCGGGTTCCCGCGCGCGAGGCAGTTGTCGCGGAAGTGGGGCACCCCATCGCCGTCCTCGTCGGTGCCGGCCTCGACGTAGGCCGCGAAGGGCACCTCGAGCGTGAAACGACTGTCGCGCGTGCCGTCGCCGTAGAACACCTCGACGGCCTCGTCGCGCCCGTCCTCGGTGGCCCAGAACGCGAGCTGGGCTTCGAGCGCCGGCAGGTCGACACCGGGCAGACCCTCGACCAGCGGGCGGAACTCCTCGAGTCCGTCGATCAGCGCCGCGACCGACGCCTCCACACCGGCACCGTTCTCGCGCAGCGCCGACTGGCCGCGCCACTCGCGCCAGGGCGAGAACGTCGAGACGTCGACCGTCCCCATGCCCGTGTCGGCCTCGATCTGGAAGTCGAGCAATCGCATCCAGCCGTCGCCGCCGAAGGGCGAGAAGCTCTGGAAGTCGACCAGCATCTCGTGCACCGGCAGGCCGGCCGCATTGGTGCTGACCTGTCGCCACTCCGCATCGACGTGCCCGCACTGCACCATGAAGATGTTCGTATTGGTGGCCACGAAGTCCCGGAAGAGCTGCTCGGCCGGGACGGCGTCGGGGTAGTAGAGGCTCTGCTCCCCGAGCTGGTAGATGCCCTGCGTGTAGCGGCCGCCGGGCACGAACAGCCGCAGCACGAGCGGGACCTGCTCGCTGTTGGGGATGCGGTAGTCGTAGATGTAGCGGTGGGTGCTGAGGTGGACGGCGTGGTCGCGGTACATCGAGAGCACGTGACGCGCCCACTGCACCTCGGCGGCGCGCGGGTCGACCTCGAGGTGCAGGAACAGGAACTTCACGCCGTCCGCCTCGAAGGTCTGGAAGTTGCTGAGCCCGCTCGGCGAGGCGCCGCCGTACCAGGGCCGATCCTCGTAGAACTGCGGGCCGAAGTGGTCGAGGTAGTAGGTGCCGTCGCAGTCGACGTTGCGGACCGTGCTGCAGGAGCGGTCGATGTCGGTGCGGTCGCCCCCCTGGTTGTCGTGGTTTCCCATTGCCGTGCCGTAGCGGACGTCTGCCGCGTCGAGCAGGTCCATCGAGCCCTTCGCGTTGGCCCACTGGCCGAGGTCGGCGCCGCGGTTCACGATGTCGCCGAGGTGGGTCACGAACTGGATGTCGCGGCCCTGGACGTGCTCGGCGATCCAGCG
Organism: Myxococcota bacterium; assembly: GCA_030066475.1. Next base: position 4,331 of record JASJBO010000395.1, on the reverse strand, counting down.
CGTCTGGCTGTCGTAGACGTCGGGGTAGTCCTCGGCGTAGACCTGGGTGTCGGGAAGCGATACCACCAGGAACGCGTGGGCGGGCGCGGCCAGCGCGAAGGCGAGGAAGGACGGGAGCAGGCGCCACAGGGATCGCTTCATCGTTCGCCTCGTCGGTCCAGCGGGTGGGCTTCCGGACGGGCGAGAGGATACCGTCCCCCGCACCATGACGCGTCCCGACGATCGCCGCGCCGCGCGGCTGCTGCTCCTCGGCGTGGTGGCCGGCGTGGGCCTGACGGCCTGGTCCCTGCTCGGGCGCCCGCTGCGCAGCGCCGGGATCCCCGAGGGCGCCGTCGCGATCGTGAACGGGAAGACGATCTCGCGACAAGCGTTCGAACGCTACGCCGTCGCTCTCCAGGCCGAGCGCGGCCCCGCGGCCCCTGGGAGCAACGCCCAGCGCGCGCTGCTGCAGCGCATGATCGAGGAGGAGCTGCTCGTGCAGCGCGGCGTCGAGCTCGGCGTGGCGCGACTCGAGCCGAAGGCGCGGCAGGCGATCGTCTCGACCATGGCGCTCGTGATCACGGGCGCCGCCAGCGCGTCCGAGGTCTCGGAGGATGCGCTGCTCCGCTTCCACGCGGAGCATCCGGAGCGCTTCGCGCGCGACGACGGCTTCGTGCTCGGCGCGGTGCTGGTCGCGGTCGGTCCGGCCACCGAGGCGTCCGCCTACCGCGAGGCGGCGGCCCGCGGGCACGCAGCGCGCGAGGGAACGCAACTCGACCCACTCGGCGACGGCCCGCTCTCGCGCTCCGAGCTCGCGGCGCGCTTCGGCGCACGCGCCGCGGAGGTGGTCGCCGGGCTCGCGGCCGGCGAGGTGAGCTTCCCGGTGCGAACGCCCGAGGGCTGGGCGGCCTTCGAGCTGCGCGAGCGACAGGCCGGCGCGCCGCTGCCGCTGGACGAGGTGCGCGATCGCGTGCGGGTCGAGCTGCTGCGCGAGCGCAGCGACCGCGCCCTCGAGCGCTACGTGCGCGACCTCGTGAACACGGCGGACATCCGCGTGCTCGACCCGGCGCTCGCGCCGTGAGGATCGCCGCGGCGGCGCTCGGGGCCGCGCTGCTGGCCGCCACCCCCGCGCCCGCGCACGGCCCCACCACGTCGTACTCGACGTCCGAGTGGCGGGTCGAGTCCGTCGGTCCGTCGATCGTGCACGTCCGGGCCCGCGTGCAGCGCGACGATGCCGCCCGCGCCCTCGGCCCGGGCTTCGAGCAGCACCTCGACCGCCACCTCGTGGAGCACCTCCGGCTCGCAGCGGCGGGTGCTCCCTGCACGCTCGAGGCCCCGGTCCACGCCCTCCCCGCGACGCAGGCCGATCACCTGGTGCGCGCTTGGCAGCTTCGTTGCGACGACGCCGCGCTGACGCTCGAGGCGGACCCATTCGCGGACGCCCTGCCCGATCACGTCCACCTGGCGCGCTTCGAGGGGTCGGAGGGACGCGGCGCCGAGCACGTGTTCGCGGCCGGCGCGACGCCGTGGCTGCTGCCGGGCGCGGGGCGCGCGCCGGCCGGCACCTTCCCGCGCTACCTGCGCCTGGGAGTCGAGCACATCCTGGAGGGAACCGACCATCTCGCGTTCGTGCTCGCCCTGCTCGCGGTCGGCGCGAGGCTGCGCGAGGTGGCGCTGCTCGTCACGGGCTTCACCCTCGCGCACAGCCTGACCCTGGCCGCCGGCGCGCTGGGCTGGGCGGAGCCGCGCGCCCAGGCCATCGAGGCGTTGATCGGGCTCTCGATCGCCGTGGTCGCGCTCGAGAACTTCGCGCTGACCGGCGGGCCCGCACTGCGCCGCGGCGTGTCGCTCGGCCTCGCCGCCCTGATCGCCGGAGCCGCCCTCGCCAGCGGCACTGGTCGCTTCGGCGTTCCGGTGCTCGCGCTGGCCGGCGTCGGCCTCTTCTCGCTCAGCTACTTCGCGCTCGCGGCGCAGTCGAAGGCGCCCACGCGCATCCGCTGGTACGCCGCCTTCGCCTTCGGCCTGATCCACGGCTTCGGCTTCGCCGGCCTGCTCACCGAGCTGGGCCTCCCGCCCGACCGGCTGGCCGTCTCGCTGCTGGGCTTCAACCTGGGCGTCGAGCTCGGCCAGCTCGCGGTGGTCGCAGTCGCCTGGCCGCTGCTGCGGCGCTGGCTGCACGCCCCCGCGCCGCGCGCCGCGCGCGTGCAGTGGCTCTCCACGCCGATCCTCGCGGTCGGGCTGTACTGGTTCCTGGCGCGGGGGCTCGGCTAGCCGGCACGGGGATCGCACCCGCCCCGACGATCTTCGACCCAGGGGGTGCCGAGAGTGCGTTCAGCGCGGCTCGAGCACGAAGCCCGCTTCGAGCCGGCCCGGGACCCGCAGGGTTAGGCCGGCGTCGAAATCCGGCGTGCACGGCAGCGGCGCGTCCCAGCACTGGTCGCCATGCCGCGGGACACGAACGCGCAGGCCACTCGCAGTCGTCCGGGTCTCGGTCTCGACGCGGGGCAGTGAGAGGTCAACAACTTCGTTCCGTCTGAGATAGGCTTCCGGCCCTCGAGGGCGGGGGCGCAACGGCGGGACGCTGGCGCGATGGCCAGGAGATCGGCGCTCCGGGTCTTCCGCCCCGGAGATGCAGGAGCCACCGATGACGTCTGCCTCGACCGCACCCCCCGCACGATCCACCACCGCCCGGGGCCGAGGGACGCGAGGCGCGGTGCCCGCCGTACGGCGAGGGGAGGCGACGGAAGAGAGCGAGGCCTTGGCGGTCCTGTCGCAGCTCGCCCACCGGCGCTTCGGCCGCATTCCCGCCGATGCGCTCGCGCGTCACGTCCTCCGCCTTCACGGTGATGCCGACTGGCCGGTCCAGCGCGCGGCGATGGAGGCGCTGATCCGACGCTGGAAGTCCGGCCAGCGCGACGCCCTGAAGGTGGCGCGTCGGCCGCAGGGGAAGACCCGCCTGGGCCGCTACGAGACCCGACGTCCGCGGGACCGAGCGCGCCCCTACCGGACCTGGCTCGAGGCAATCGAGCCGATCGATGGAAGCTGCGACTGTCCGGACTTCCCTCGAAGCTCCCTCGGCCTCTGCAAACACCTGCTGATCGTGCTCGATGACATCGCGGCCAAGCCTCGACGCTGGGAGCAAGCGCTCGGTGGACGAGCCCTGCAGCGCCGCAGCGCTCCGCGGCTGCGCTGGGAAGCCGTTCGGCCGCTGCGCGGGAAGGGCGACTGGCTCGAGCGCGTGCACCTCAGCGTTCCTCCCGGTTCGGGAGGTGTCGTCCTGTCGGCAGCGCTCGGAGGACTGCGGCGGCGCTTCCGCCGCGACGGCAGTGGCGACGGCTGGCGGCTGCGCGACATTCACGACCAGAACGCCTCGCGGCGTCTGGCTCTCGTGAAGGAGCTGCTCGCGTTCGGCCGGCGCAGCCGGGCGACGGCCGCGCCGTCCATCGAACCCGCGCTGCTCGCGCTCCTGGCCGACGAGGCCCGAGCACTCGAGCGCCGCGTGGACGGCGACCGACGTCGGCGCGAGAGCCGCAAGGCGCTCGCAGGTCTGCGCCAGAGGCTCTATCCCTATCAACGAGAGGCGGTCGAGCGTTTCCTCGCCGACGGCAGGCTGCTGCTCGCGGACGACATGGGCCTCGGCAAGACCGCCCAGGCCATCGCCGCGGCACACGCTCTGTTTCACACGGGCCGCGTCCGGCGTGGGCTCCTGATCGTCCCCGCATCGCTCAAGCCCCAGTGGGAACGCGAGTGGCAGCACTTCAGCGACACCCCGATCGCGCTGGTCGAAGGACCACCGGAGGAGCGCGCCGCGGCCTACCGGCGCATGCGACGGGGCTTCCTGGTCGCCAACTACGAGCAGAGCTTCCGCGACCTCGACTGGATGCAGCGCTGGAAGCCCGAGCTCGTCGTGCTCGACGAGGCGCAGCGCATCAAGAACTGGGCCACCAAGACGGCGGCCGCGGTCAAGCGGCTGCAGCCCCCCTACCGGCTGGTCCTCACGGGCACGCCCATGGAGAACCGGCTCGCCGAGCTGGCCTCGCTGATGGACTGGGTCGACGACCACGCGCTCGAGCCCAAGTGGCGTCTCGTCCCCTGGCACACGGAGCACGCGGATGGGGTCCGCGCTGCGGTGGGCGCACGCAACCTCGAGACGCTTCGCCGACGCCTCGCGCCGAGCATGCTGCGACGCGTGCGGAAGGAGGTCCTCGACCAGCTCCCCCCACGCACCGACACGGTCGTGCCGGTCGCCATGACGCCCGCTCAGCTCGACGAGCACGACGCGCTCCTGCAGCCCATCGCCAGACTCGTCGCCATCGCCCAGCGTCGAGCCCTCTCGCAGCCCGAGTTCCTGC
>JASJBO010000394.1 GCA_030066475.1 Myxococcota bacterium | reverse complement strand
CACCAAGACGCGCCCGCGCCGGCAACCCGTCCCTACGCGGGCACCCCGCAAGCGCCGCAGGCGCGCGCAGCGAGGCGAAGCCGAGCGAAGTCCACCAAGCTCAGGGTCGACTTGCCGTCACGATCCACGCGGCGGACGGCGCGCGCAGCGTATCGCCGTCGCGGAAGGCCTCGATCGCGGTGCGGACGGCGTCGACGACTCTGGTGCGCTGCTCGGGCGGGGGGTTCTTCTCGCGCAGCAGGGCGCCGACCGGACCGATGTCGAGGAACAGCTCGAGGGCGTGCTCGACCTTGCCGCCGCCGAGGGTCAGCGGCTCCTCGACGCTCTCGAACGAGACGTCCTCGAAGCCGCCCCGCTCGAGGATCGCGGTCACGCGGTCGGCGTCGGCGAACGCGAAGGGGCCGGGCGCCTCGGGCGGGGGCGGCGGCGGGAACTCGATGTGCTGCGCGGCGGCGATCGCGGGCGCGATCATCCAGGGATTGCGCTCGCGCCCCTGCCAGCAGACGAAGGCGAGCCGCCCGCCCGGACGCAGCGCGCGCGCCAGGTTGGTGAAGGCGGCGGGCGGGTCTTCGAAGAACATCACCCCGAAGCGGGAGAACACGCAGTCGTAGCCCTCGGCGCCCAGGTCGAGGGTCTGCGCGTCGCCCTGACGCCACTCCACGCGGCTCTCCAGACCCTCGGCCGCCGCGCGCTCGCGCGCTCGCTCGAGCATCGGCCCGGACAGGTCCACGCCCGTCACCCGGCCGCCGCCGCCGACCGCGCGGACCAGCTCGAGCGTCGAGGCGCCACAGCCGCAGCCGACGTCGAGCACCCGCTCGCCGTCGGCGATCGAGGCGCGCGCCCGCGTACGGGCATCGAGATCCTCGAGCTGACGGTCGAGATGCTCCTGGCGCTGCACCCATACGGGCCCGGCGCCCTCGTTCCAGTAGGCGTGCATCTCGTCGTTGGCCACGATCCCCTCCTGAAGGCGTCGGGCGAGAGGCTACCATGCGCCGCCATGTCCACCGCCCTGATCCGCCTGGTCCGGCCGCGCGACTGGGCCAAGTCGGTCTTCGTGCTGCTGCCGATGCCGTTCGCGGCGCGGGCGGGGGCGCAGCTCGACCCGGTGGTCGTCGCCGCCGGCGTGGCCGCCTTCTGCCTGGTGGCGTCCGCCGTCTACGTCGTCAACGACATCCGCGACGTCGAGGCCGACCGCGCCCACCCCGACAAGCAGCGCCGCCCGATCGCCGCGGGCGAGGTCCCGATCGGCGCCGCCGCGGGGCTGGCGGTCGGGCTGCTGGCGGGGGGATTGCTGCTGGCCGGCTCGCTCGGGCGGCCTGCGGTCGTGGCGATCCTGTTGATCTACGTGGCTTCGAACGCGGTCTACAGCCTGGGCGCCAAGCACGTCCCGCTGGTCGACGTGTTCCTGCTGGCGGCCGGCTTCGTGCTGCGCGTTCTCGCGGGCTGCGCGCTGGCCGACGTGGCGCCCTCCAACTGGCTGCTGTCGGTCTCGATGTGGGTGGCGCTGTTCCTGGCCTTCGCGAAGCGGCGCGCCGACCTGTCGCGCGGCCTCGGCACCGAGCAGCGGCCGGCGCTCGAGGGCTACAGCATCACCTTCGTGGACCAGGCGATGGGCCTCGCGGCGGGGATCACACTGCTCTCGTATGGCCTCTACAGCCAGGAGGCGGCGCTCTTCGTGCCGGGCCGCGAGCTGGCCGGCATGCCGTTCGTGGCGTTCGGCCTGCTCCACTACCTGCGGCTCGCCCAGCTCGGGCAGGTGCGGGTCGCGCCCGTCGAGATGGCGTACCGGTCGCGCACGCTCCAGATCTGCTCGGTCGGCTGGCTGGTCGCGACGTTCTGGAGCCTGGGCTGGCTCTGATCAGGGGGCTGCCAGGAAAGTGCCCAGCAGGGCGCCGACCGCGAGCGCGGGGCCGAAGCCGAAGGGCGAGGCGAAGCTGCGCCTCACGGCGGCCCACACCAGGCCGAACGCCAGCCCCACCGCCGACGCCGCCACCAGGGTCACCACCACGCCCTGCGGGCCCAGGAACGCGCCGATCATCGCGAGCAGCTTGACGTCGCCGAAGCCCATGCCCGGGAACCAGACCCAGTAGTCGACGCTGCCCGGGCGCGGATAGTCCTCCCCCTCCTCGGGCCAGTGCTCGAAACGCCGCCCCAGCGCCGCCGAGACGCGCGCGTGGACGAAGCCCACGATCCACAGCAGACCGCCGCCCAGCGCGGCCCCGATCGCCGCGTGCAGCCAGGCGTCGGCGAAGGTGAAGCCCTCGAGCGTGCGCGCGGCGGGCACCGCGGTGAGGCCCAGCACCAGGCCGCCCAACGAGATCTCGTCGGGAATGATCCGGTGGTCGAGGTCGATCAGCGCCGCGGCCAACAGGGCCGCGCCGAACAGCATCCAGACGCACGCCATCGGCGTCGCGCCGAAGCGCAGGGCGACGGCCCCGAACAGCAGCGCCGTGACGAGCTCGACCAGCGGGTAGCGGATCGAGATCGGGACGCCGCAGTCGCGGCAGCGGCCGCGCAGCCACAGCCACGCGAGCACCGGCACGTTGTCCCAGGGGCGCACCGCGTGTCCGCACGCGGGGCAGTGCGAGCCCGGGTGCACCACGCTCTCGCCGCGCGGCAGGCGGTGCACCACCACGTTCAGGAACGACCCCACGATCGCCCCCAGGGCGACCGCGACGGCCGGGAACGCGGCGGGGAAGGCGCTCACGGCGCGAGGCTAGCGGAAGTCGCGCCGCTGGAAGACCAGCGTCGCGGCGAGCAGCACCAGCGCCACGTAGCCGGCGCCGTAGCCGAGCGGCAGCAGCAGGTCGGACGCGGCGATCGGAAGCTGGTGTGACGCCTGCAGCGAGAGGTCGAAGGCCTCCAGGTCGGGCAGCGTGCGGTACAGCGCCTCGGTGACGCGACGAACCCCCTCGAGGTCGGACTGCGCGCCCAGGTTGCGCAGGTCGCGCGACAGGTGGCCGATCAGGCACAGCGCACCGGTGAAGAAGGCGGCCAGCATCGGGGTCGTGAAGGCCGAGAACAGCAGCGCGATCGCCACCACCACCGCGACCTCGACGCCGACCATCGCCAGCGCCGCCGCGTGGGCGACCCCGAGCGGAGCGCCGGCCAGCAGGCTGACCGCGGCGAAGCAGGCCGCCATGATCGCGATCTGGAGCCACAGGGTGGCCAGCAGCCCCAGGAACTTGCCGACCAGGAACTCGCTGCGCGAGATCGGCTTCGAGAGGATCGTGAAGATGGTGCGGCGATCGACCTCCTTGTGCACCAGGCCGATGCCCACGAAGATCGCGATCATCAGGCTGAACAGCCGGATCGCGCCCAGCCCGACGTCCTGGAGGATGCGCTCCCGCTCGACGTAGGAGAGCGTCGAGAGCAGCAGGCCCGTACCGATCAGGGCGATCGCGAAGAACAGCAGGGTGTAGAGCACGCGGCTGCGGATCGCCTCGCGCACCGTGTTGTGGGCGATGGCCAGGATGCGTCCAAACCCCGTCATGACCGTGCCTCGGCGCCGTCCTCGACGGCGTGCAGGAAGATCGACTCGAGCGTGCCGCGGCGCGGCGTCACCGAGACCACCCCGACGCCGAAGCCCAGCGCGTCGCGCAGCAGCTCGTCCACCCGCTTGCCGGGCAGCACCAGCTCCACGCGATCGCCGGCGCTGCGCAGGTGGGCCCCGAGGCGCTCCTCGATGCCGTCGAGCAGCTCGAGCGGCGCGCGCGTCAGCACCACCTCGACGTCGTGCTCGTCGCCGGTCAGCAGCTCGTGGGGGGAGCCCTGATAGCGGATGCGCCCCTGCACGATGATCGCCACCCGGTCGCAGAGCATCTCCACGTCGGAGAGGATGTGGGTGTTCATGAACACCGTCTTGCCCTCGGCCTGGAGCCGGCGGACCAGGTCGCGGATCTCCTTGCGGCCGATCGGATCGAGCCCGCTCATCGGCTCGTCGAGGAACACCACGGTGGGGTCGTGCACCAGCGCCTGCGCGATGCCGATGCGCTGGAGCATGCCCTTCGAGTAGGTGCGCAGCCGCGCGTGCTGGGCGTGCTCCAGCCCCACCCAGTCGAGCAGCAGGTCGATGCGCTCGGCGCGCCGGGAGGCCCGGGTGCCGCAGACGCGCGCGTAGAAGCCCAGGAACTCGCGCCCGGTCAGGTAGTCGTAGAAGTAGGGCGCCTCGGGCAGGAAGCCCACGTGGCGGCGGAACTCGGTCTCGCGGACGTCGTGGCCCAGCACGCGGGCGCTGCCCCCGCTGGCGCGGATCAGGCCCATCAGGACCTTCAGGGTGGTGGTCTTGCCGGCGCCGTTGGGTCCGACGAAGCCGAAGATCTCGCCCGGCGCCACCGAGAACGAGACGCCGTGCAGAACGCGCTTCGGCCGCAGCCCCAGACCGGGCCGGAAGTCCTTGACGAGGTCCTCGACCTCGACGCTCGACGGCTGGGAACCGCTCATGGCTGCTCCGCCCCTCCTCCGTCTTCGGCGCGTTCGGCCGCATCGGTGCCCCAGGCGCGGCGCCGCTCGGCGTCCTCGGGGCGCATGTGGAGCACGTAGCGACGGCCGTAGAACGTCGACACGATCTCGCCCGTCTCCTCGTGGAGGCTCCACTCCCAGTCGTTCGGCTCGGGCGGCAATCCACTCAAGACGCCGCCGGCCACCAGGTCCTCGACGCGCTCGATGTCGCGGCCGTGGCGCTCGCGGTAGGCCTCGCGGGCGTGCTCGAGGAAACGCGCGCGCCGCTCCGTCTCGATCTCGTCGAGCGCCTTCTCGTACTCGGCCCGGTGGTATCCGTCGGGCGCCGTCCGCACCAGGCCCTCGAGGTAGACCGCCGCGGCGTCGAGGCCGCCCGACTCGGAGCGCAGCCGCGCCAGCAGCCGGCCCAGGTAGCGGGGGGCTCCCGGCGCGCCGACGGCGGGCGCCAGCTCGCGGGCCGCGCTCGCGTCGTCGCCCAGGTAGAAGAAGTGGTTGAAGCTCAGGTAGAAGCGGTTGCGCCAGTCCTCGGGGTGGTAGGCGATGCCGCGCTCGAGGAAGCGGTTGCCGGCGCGCACCTGCTCGGGCGAGCCGTTCAGGAACAGCGAGGCGAAGCGGTAGGGGTGGTCGACCCAGGGGTCGAGCGTGGTGACCACGTCGATCAGCCGCTCGATCCAGTGCGCGTAGCGGCTGGGGTCCACCTGCGAGTTGCCGACCAGCTGGACGGCCTGGAGCCAGTGGTAGTCGGAGCCCAGGGCCTCGAAGCCCAGCGAGCCCATCCGCGCCGCCTCGGGCCGCAGGACGAAGCGCTCGTCCAGGTCGATCTCCCCGGGCGGAGCCGGGTGCGGATGCGCGAAGCCGACCAGCGCGAGGCCGGCCAGTGCCACGACGATGCGAACGACGCGCGCTCTCACCCCCCCTCCCGTGAACGGTCCGCCGCGCTAGAAGTTGTCCGCCGTGTTGCTGACGGCGGGCGCGTCGAAGACGGGGTTGCCGAGCGTGTTGATCGGCACCGGATCGCCGGTGACCGACGCCGGACAGAAGCCGCCCATGCGATCGGGCTGGACGTACATCACGACCGAGAGCATGCCGTCGCCGTCGGTGTCGCCGTACGCGGAGGCGGTGAAGCACTCCGGGCAGGGGCACGGCACGATCGCGGGGCCACCGGGCACGTTCACGTCGTAGTCGTAGTAGACGATGCCCTCGGGACGCCAGCCGACGGTCTGGAAGGCGACCTCGGCGGCGGGGGTCCACTGGCGACCGACCGGGTTGGGAACCGGCCCCGGCATGGCGATGGCGCCGGCGTAGATACCCGTCTCGGCGAAGTAGGAGTCCTGGACGACGGCCAGCGACTTGAGGTTGAGGAAGGCCTCGGAGCGCTTCGAGCGCAGCTGGTAGCGATTCCAGCTCGAGATCGCCGTCGTCGCGAGGATGCCGATGATGGCCACGGCGATCATGATCTCGATCAGCGTGAAGCCGCGGTCGGTGCGTGCGCGCTTCATGGCGAGAGCCTCTCGGTCGGGGTCGCGAAGAGAGAAAGGGGGGCCGGGCACCCGCCCGGCCCCCGTGAGCTTCCGCTCGTGAGCTAGAACACGCTCCGGCCGGAGGTGGCGTCGCAGGGACCCACCGTCTCGAACAGCGCGTTCATCATGGTGATCGCGTCGTACGTGCCACCGGCGGGGCAGATGAAGGTGCCCGCGATCGCGTCCGTGCCGGTCGGATCGGTGCCCTTCAGGTAGCCCCAGGCGTTGAACGAGCCATCGTTGTCGATGTCGGCGTTCGCCGTGGCCGTGTAGACGTCGAACGAGCCGGCCACCGCCATCGGCGAGGCGCCGCCCAGCACGTCGTACTGGTAGAAGACCTCACCCTCGGGCGCCCAGCCGACCAGGCAGAAGCCGTGGTTGATCCACGCCGCGTTCGAGCAGTCGTCGATCGGCCACTGGGACTTCACGTTCGCCGGCACCGCCACGGGCAGCGCGGTGGCGTTGACGTAGGTGCTGTACTCGGCCATGAAGCCTTCCTCGGCGACCACGATCGCCTTGAGGTTGGTCTTGCCTTCGCTGGCCTTGGCCCGCAGCTGGAAGCGAATGAAGTTCGGAATGGCGATCGCGGCGAGGATGC
>JASJBO010000393.1:0-5000 GCA_030066475.1 Myxococcota bacterium | reverse complement strand
CAAAGACCGCACGCTATTCGGTTTTCAAAGACCGGGCGAAGCCATCGGACGGGTCTGTCGGGGACCCGCGAGGCAGCGTCACCATCGATCCGCCCCCGAGGGCGGATCGGACGATCTCAAAGAGCAGAATCAGCGCAGCAAGTCCGAGCAGAAGAGCCCGGAGCAGGCGGCGTATTATAGGGCGGGCCGTAGGGGCGTCAACGGCTCGGAGAACGTTTCCGGCCCTCCCGGCCCCGAAGCGAGCCCCCTCCGGGGATCACTTCGCCCAGCGGGTGGCGTGCCAGCGCTTCTTCCCGCGCCGCAGCAGGATGGTGCCTCCGGCCAGCAGGTCCGCCTCCGAGAGCCGCCGGTCCTCGGGACAGCGCTCCCCGTTCACCCAGATCGCCCCGCCCCGCAGGAACTCGCGCGCCTCGCGCCGCGACGCCGCGAGCGTGGTCTCGGGCAGCAGCTCCGCCAACGAGGCGCCTTCGGCCGCGAGCGCCGCCGGGTCGTGGCTCGAGTGCGGCACGTCGGCGAAGACCTCGGCGAGCAGCGCGGCCGGGAGCTTGCGCAGGTCGCCGCGCCCGAACAGGGCCTCGCTGGCGGCCTCGGCGTGGTCCCGCTCGGTCGGACCGTGCAGGCGCCCGGTCATGTGGCGCGCCAGCGCGCGCTGTGCGGGACGCTGCTGGGGGGCCTCGCGCTGCGCCGCCTCGAGCTCCTCGATCTCGTTGCGGTCGAGCAGCGTGAACCAGCGCACGAAGTCCATCACGTCCGCGTCGGGGACGTTGATCCAGTACTGATAGAAGGCGTAGGGGCTGGTGCGGTCGGCGGTGAGCCAGAGCGCGCCGCCTTCGCTCTTGCCGATCTTGCGGCCGTCGGCGTGGGTCACCAGCGGGGCCGTCACCCCGTAGGCCTCGGTGCGGTGCCCCTCGCAGCGGTGGATCAGGTCGATCCCGGATACGACGTTCCCGTACTGGTCGGAGCCGGCGACCTGGAGCGTACAGCCCTGCTCGCGGTGCAGGTGCAGGAAGTCGTAGGCCTGCAGCAGCACGTAGCTGAACTCGGTATAGCTGATGCCCTGGTCGCGGTTGTGGAGCCGCTCGCGCACCGACTCCTTCTGGATCATCGCGTTGACCGAGAAGTGCTTGCCCACGTCGCGCAGCACCTCGACGAAGCCCAGCTGGCCCAGCCAGTCGGCGTTGTTCGCGATACGCGCGGCGCAGGGGCCATCGAAGTCGAGCAGGCGCTCGAAGATCCGGCGCTGACCCGCCACGTTCTCCTCGACCTGCTCGCGCGTCTGCAGCGGACGCTCGCGGTCCTTGCCCGAAGGGTCCCCGATCAGCCCCGTGCCACCCCCCATCACGACCACGGGACGGTGCCCGGCGCGCTGCCAGTGCACCAGGAGCTGGATCGCGATCAGGTTGCCGATCGTGAGGCTCGAGGCGGTGGGGTCGAAGCCGCAGTAGCCGACGCGGCTTCCGCCGGCGAGGTGCGCGTCGAGCGCGTCCTCGGCGGTGCGCTGGTAGAGCAGGCCGCGCCAGGCGATCTCGTCGAGGAACGAGGTGTCCGACCCCATCGGCGCGCAGGCTAGCAGCCTGGTGGAGAAACCGGGTTCTTCGACGGGCTGCTAGCTCGTGGGCCTCTCGGCCGCTGCGGCGGGCGTGATGCCGGCCTCGGTGGCCACCGCTTCGACGCGGCGATCGTCGGGCCCGCACGGGACCGCCGGCACCAGCTGGAAGGCGTAGCCCACACCCACCAGGTGCGGCCCCGCCGCGCTCGCCGGGAAGCGGCGATCGTAGGTGCCGCCGCCGCGGCCGAGCCGTCCGCCGGCGCGGTCGAACGCTACGCCGGGCAGCAGCACCAGATCGGCCGGATCGAGCTCGACCGCCTGGGCCTCGGGGGGCGGCTCGGAGATCCCGAACTGGCCGCGGCGCAGCGCGCCGGGCTCGCAGACCGGCGCGAACTCGAGCCGGTCTCCCGCGAGACGCGGGAGCAGTGCGACGCGACCGGACTCGAGCAGGCGCTCGAGCAGGGGCGCGGTGGGCAGCTCGTCCGGCAGCGCGGCGTAGAGCGCCACACGGGGGGCGCGGAGCAGCGGTGCGAACCCCAGCAGCGCCTCGCACAGGGCGCGGGCGGCGCCGGCGCGCGCCTCGGTGCCCACCGCGCGCCGCCGCGCTCGCATCTCACGGCGCAGCCGCCGCTTGGCGGCCTCCAGCTCGGCGGCTTGCTGGGGCGACGCAGCGCCGCCCGCTCAAGGCGCCGTCTCGCCGAGCACCGCCTCGACGTCGCGCGTGAGCGTCTGGATCCGGAGCGGCTCGCTGGGATCGCGGTCGGCACGCGCCGCGATCGCGTCGTTGGCGAGATTCAGGGCGGCCATCACCGCCAGGTGCAGGCTGTCGACAGTGCCGGTGCGGTCGCGGATGCGCTCCATCGTCGCCTCGACCAGGCCGGCCAGCTGCTCGACGCTCTCGGGCGGCGCTTCGGTCCGGATGCGGTACTCGTGGCCGAGGATCTGGACCGCTACGGAGCGCTTGTCCGCCATCCGCTAGGCCCCCCGGGCCCCCGCCCGGGAGTCGAGATGCTCGAGCTGGGAGATCAGCTCGTCGATGCGCTTCGCCACGTCGCTGCGCTTCTGGTTCTGCTCCCGGACCTGCGCCTCGAGCGCCTCGATGCGCTCGTCGCGCTCGGCCAGCTCCCCCTCCAGACGCGCGCGCTCGGCGTGGAGCACGCGACAGCGCTCGACCAGCGCGCGGATCGCGCGCTCGAGCCGGTCGAGGTCGACGGCTCCGTCGCGGCTCCCCGTCGCCCCGGGGGCCGCTGCGACGGGACTCACCCGGGGCGCGTGGCTCGCATCGTGATTGGAAATCGTGACTCTCCCGCGAAGGCGACCGATCGTAGTCGGCAGCGCCGAAGGCGGTCAAGCGGATTTTCGGCCCACCCACGGGGGCGTGGCTACACGTACGCGTCGCGCGACTGGAGACGGGACGCGCCGTCCTCGGCCAGGTAGGCGTCGACCGCGCGCGCCGCCTCGCGTCCCTCCCACTGCGCCCACACCACGAGCGACTGACCGCGCCGGCAGTCGCCCGCGGCGAACACGCCCGGCTCGGAGGTCGCGAAGCTGCGCGGCTCGGCGGCCACGTTGCCGCGCGGATCGAGACGCACCCCGAGGTCCTCGACCAGGCCGTCGTGCACCGGGTGCACGAAGCCCAGGGCCAGGAGCACCAGGTCGGCGGGCACGCTGAAGTCGCTGCCCTGGATCTCGTCCATCGGGCGCCGCCCGGTGGCCGGATCCGGCTCGCCGAAGCGGAGGCGCACCGCGTGCAGCCGGGTGAGCCGTCCGTTCTCGCCCTCGAAGCGCTTGGTCATCACGGCGAAGTCGCGCTCGCCACCCTCCTCGTGCGAGCTCGAGGTGCGGTACATGAGCGGCCACATCGGCCACGGCGTCGACGCATCGCGCCGATCCGGCGGGCGCTCGAGCAGCTCGATCGAGGTCACGGACTTCGCCTGGTGGCGATGCGAGGTGCCCACGCAGTCGGAGCCGGTGTCGCCACCGCCCAGGACGATCACGTGGCTGCCGGTCGCGAGCAGCTCCTCCTCGCTCGGGATCGTGTCGCCCGCCACCCGCTTGTTGTTCTGACGCAGGAAGTCCATCGCGTAGTGCACGCCCGCGAGCTCGCGTCCGGGAATCGGGAGGTCTCGCGGCTGCTCGGAGCCCATGCACAGCAGCACGGCGTCGAAGCCCTGGCGCAGCTCGGCGGCCGAGAGGTCGACACCGACGTGTACGCCGGTCTGGAAGCTCACGCCCTCCTCGCGCATCTGCTCGACCCGTCGGTCGAGGATCCACTTCTCGAGCTTGAAGTCGGGGATGCCGTAGCGCAGCAGCCCGCCGACGCGGTCCTGGCGCTCGAAGACGGTCACCGTGTGTCCGGCCCGGTTGAGCTGCTGCGCGGCCGCCAGCCCCGAGGGCCCCGAGCCGACCACCGCGACCGACCGCCCCGAGCGCCGCTCCGGCCGCACCGGCTTGACCCAGCCCTCCTCCCAGCCGCGCCGGATGATCTCCCACTCGATCTGCTTGATCGTGACCGGGTCCTGGTTGATGCCGAGCACGCAGGCCGCCTCGCAGGGCGCGGGGCACACCAGCCCCGTGAACTCCGGGAAGTTGTTCGTCGAGTGCAGCCGGCGCAGCGCGTCCCGCCAGCGGTCGCGGTACGCCAGGTCGTTCCAGTCGGGGATCACGTTGCCGAGCGGACAGCCGTTGTTGCAGAACGGGATGCCGCAGTCCATGCAGCGCGCCGCCTGGCGCTGCACGGCTTCCGCCGGCGGATCCATCTGCACTTCGTGCCAGTCCTGGAGTCGCTGCTCGACCGGCCGGTAGGGCGTGTTCTCGCGGCCGTGGTCGAGGAATCCCGTCACCTTACCCATCGCCGGTCCCCGTCTGAAGGCGCGCGTCGAGCGCGAGCTTCAGGTCCTTGGGGAACACCTTCACGAACTTCGGCGCGTAGGCGTTCCACTTGCGCAGCACCTCGTCGGCGCGCTGGCTGCGCGTGTACTCGAAGTGGCGCCGCACCAGCCGCTGGATGATCTCCTCGTCCTCGCGGGTGAGCGGCTCCAGGTCGATGCGCTCCGGGTTGACCCGGCCGGGGAAGCTGCCGTCCAGGTCGAGCACGTAGGCGAAGCCGCCGCACATGCCGGCCCCGAAGTTGCGGCCCGTGGGACCGAGCACCACCACGTGCCCCCCGGTCATGTACTCACAGGCGTGGTCGCCGACGCCCTCCACCACGGCGGAGGCACCGCTGTTGCGCACGCAGAAGCGCTCGCCGGCCACGCCGTGGAAGTAGGCCTCCCCGCTGGTCGCCCCGTACAGGACCACGTTGCCCGTGATGATGTTCTCGCCCGGCTCGAAGGTGCAGGCGTCCGGCACGCGGACCACGACCCGTGCCCCACACAGCCCCTTGCCGCAGTAGTCGTTGGTGTCGCCCTCGACCGTGAAGCTCATGCCGCGCGGGGCGAAGGCGGCAAGG
>JASJBO010000392.1 GCA_030066475.1 Myxococcota bacterium | reverse complement strand
TTCAACTAGGAAGCAGGCAGCGGCCTGCTTGTGACGCGCCGCGGGCATCCCCGTTCCGCACGCAGTGACGCGCATCTCATCTGGAGCGAGCGCCTCGGTGCCCGGATAGTAGACGTAGCGGTCTGGTGCTATTCCGGTTGGTGAGGTGACCTTGCCTCCGGCACCGAGGAGCATGATCAGCGTGACAGTGGTGAGCGAGCCGAGGATGAAGCCTGAGAGACGCTTTCGCATGTGATTGTCCTTCAGACTTTATCCAGAGTGGAGTAATCGACTTCCAGGCCCGCAAGCCTGTCAGTGGCTCCTGTTCCGAGGTCGAAGAGAAAGGAGTCTCCATTTCGGAGTTCGACGAGAAACGCGGCGGCAACATTGCTGGGTGACTGGTTGGGCATTCCGGTCCCGAGAGCGACGATGCGCATCTCTTTCTTGCCCAGCCATTCCGTGTTGGGGTCGTAGGTGCGAGGATATCGATCGTTCTTGATCTCCTGGGGAACGCGTCCGAACGGGACGTTCAAGCCATCGACCTGATCGGGCTTTGCCCAACTCGTCCCAGCAGCGAGGACGATCGCCCCGACCATCACCAGCCATCCTGCAAGCTTCCTCATCTCGCCTCCGCCCTCGTTCGCGTCCCGAGGGCAGCCCGCAGCCAACGATTTCGGAGCTGCTTCGTTCCGAGCTGTTCCGCCTTCTAGTTCCCAGCAGCCTCTACGCCCAGGATCACGTCCTTGGCATCGCCGTACGTCTTGAGCCAAGTTTCGACCATCTCCCTGGTCTCAGGCCGGATGTTCTCGACATCCTCGTATGGAGTACCCCGCGCTGGCTCCCAATCAGGGAACTTGTCCTTCAGGCGGAGATGCTGGACACGCATTCGAACGAACGGCGTACCGGCCCACACGCCTTGATACAGGAGGGGGTTCTCTTCGCGCGGATCCCAGTAGAGATTGAAGATCTTGGCCATCGCGGGATTCACCCCCGGCGCTGGCCAATGGATCTTCATGTTCTGCTTCACCGTCGCCTTGAGCTTGTCGACCTCGTACAGATGTACGTAGTCTCGGCGTCCGTGCGTGTCGCCCTTGAGCAAGAGGGCAGTCTGGTCGATTCCGTCGACGACTCGGTCCCTGGGAATGCCTTCGGTGTTGCCCGCGATGCGAGCGAAGGTCGTGTAGAGGTCGCTGACGAACACCATGTCGCCGAAGACCGATCCCGGCTCGATCACCCCAGGCCAACGCAGGAATGCACCTACCCGATGACCACCTTCGAGCGCCTGGCCCTTGGTACCCTGGAAGAGCCACTGCGAGTATCCAGATCCGGGGATCTCCTGCTTCATCGGGCCGTTGTCGCCCATGACCATGACGATCGTGTTGTCTGCGATTCCGAGGGCTTCGATCTCCTCGAGAACCTCGCCGATGTAGCCATCGACCACCTGCATCGCGTTGGCCCAGCGTCCGCAATTCGGCGTCTGGCACTCACTGTCGTCCGTCGAGTTCAGGATGGCCACCGGAATCTGTGGCCAGTAGTTCAGGTAGAAGGGCTTCTCACCCTTGGCCAGCTCGCGCAGTGATGCGAGAGCCTGCTCCTGAAACCGATCGTTGACCTTCTTGTAGAACTCGATGTCGGGTCGCTCGCCAGACTCGATGCCCCACTCCCGTACCTTGCCGCCACGTTTGCCCTCTACCTGAGTCATCCAGTCGTACAGCCTGAAGGTCTTGTCCAGGCCGTAATCGGGATCAACGGTCGTCGGCGTGAAAGAAGTGGTCCTGCCATAGACCTCAGCGTCCCGCGTCAGGAAGCTATAGGAGACCTGGTTGTGCATCGGAAACGATGCGAAGTCGAAGCCCTGATTGGTAGGGTAGGCCTCCTTGATGTCGCCCATGTGCCACTTGCCGATGTGGTGCGTGGCGTATCCCGCCTCCGACAGCAGCTCGGCGATCGTCACCTCCTTCTTCTGGAATCCGACGCCTTCGGGCGGCGTGACCTTCGTCAGCTCCATCCCGGTGCGTACCGCGTAGCGCCCGGTCATGAAGGCGACCCGGGTAGAGGTGCAGATGTTCTCTGCATAGAAGCGGGTGAAGGCCACCCCCTCCTTTGCCAGCGTGTCCAAGCTCGGGGTCTTCCCACCGCGAATCCTGTTCAACTCCGGGATTCCGAACTCGCCGAAACCCATGTCGTCGATGAGGATGTAGACGATGTTGGGGCGCTTGCCTCCATTGCGCTGTCGGATCTCCGCCAGTTTCGATTCGACCTCCTCGTCCTCGGCGGCCCACTGCTCGGCGTACTGATGGAGAAGGACGTAGTGCTCCGTATCGTGCTGAATCGGCTCCGCGGGGCTGTCTCGCGCACAAGAGAGGATCAGGGCATTGGCGATCGCGAGGGCCTGAATGTGGCGTCGTCTGCTCATCGAGTATCCCTCCCCAGGGTCCAACGGAGCGTCTCCGCGTGTGTCGAAGCCTTCACGCAACCTCCCACGCCGGATCGGGTCCGACATCGAAGTTGGCAGGCCACAGTTCGGGATTGTGCGGACGCGCCGATTCCCTCACTATCCGTATCCAGACGCGAGCGCAGTCAGGACTATCCAGATATGGACAGGCGAGCAGCAGTGCGACGTGAACACCACGGGCCGAGCCGACCGGCCGACCAGCACCGGATCCGAGCCGGCGCCCTTCCCAGGGTGCAGCCGTCTATAATCACCGCGCAGTTTCGTCGGAGGACCGAAGGATGCCCCCCCTCTTCCGTCTGCGGGCTGTAGCGCTGGATACGCTGAGCTCGGCCGTGCGGGCGCTCGCCATCGCTGCCGTCTTGATCGGCGAGCCCGGCCTGAACGCCGTGGCGTACGCCGCCGTCGATCAGGCCGATCCCGCCGGTGGGGGCGACCTCTCCGCCGACGAGCTGGAGAAGCTCGTCGCGCCGATCGCGCTGTATCCCGACGAGCTGCTGGCGATCACGCTGCCCGCCGCTACCTACCCCCTCGACATCGTCCAAGCCGCCCGCGTGCTCGAGCGGCGTGAGACCGATCCCAACGCCATGCCGGACGAGTCCTGGGATTCCAGCGTCCTCGGCTTGATGAACTACCCGGAGGTCGTCGAGCTGATGAACGACGACCTCAACTGGACCTGGAAGCTCGGCGAGGCGGTGGCCAACCAGCAGGACGACGTCATGGCCGCGATCCAGAGCTTCCGGGCCAAGGTCTACGAGGCGGGGAACCTCCAATCCAACGACAAGGTTCAGGTCAGCCGGGAGACCGAAGGCGCGCAGCAGATCGTCATCATCGAGTCGGCGAGCCCCGAGGTCATCTACGTGCCGCAGTACCAGCCCACCACCGTCGTCGTCTCGCAGCCCTCGTCCTATGTGTACGTGTACTCGGAGCCGCGTCCCTACTACTACGACCCGGCGGCCGCCTTCTGGACGGGCCTGTTCGTCGGCGCGGCGATCGGCTTCGCCTGCTCCTGGGGCTGGCGCGGCGGCAGGGTCAAGTACAGCAACAACGTCAACATCAACGTGAACCGGCCGGGGCGCCCGAGCACGCCCCGGCGGCCCGGTGCGGGCATCGGGGGGCCCGGCGGCGGCAACTGGAAGCCGGACCCGGGCCGGGGCCGGGTCGGAGGTCGTCCTGGTCGTGGGCCCGGCGGGTCGCGACCGGGCGCGGGCATCGGTCGCCCCGGCGGTGGCTCGGGTCCGGGCGCCGGGGTCGGTCGCCCCGGCGGTGGCTCGCGTCCCGGCGCGGGCGTCGGCCGACCCGGTGGCGGCGGGTCCCGACCCGGCGCCGGTGTCCAGCGCCCCGGCAGCTCGCGACCGTCGAGCCCGCGCGGCGTCACCAGCGGGAGCCGGTCGCAGCCGGGCAGCTCGATGGGCCGCCCCAGTGGCGGGGGGATGTCTCGCTCCCACGGATCGCGCGGCCGCGCGAGCCGCGGAGGATTCGGCGGCCGTGGAAGGGGAGGAGGACGTCGCCGATGAGCAGGGGATTTCCGATCGCCGTGGTCGCGGGCGCGCTGCTTCTCGCCGTCGCCTGCGGTGGCGCCGAGAACGGAGACGGCAGCGCGCAGAGGACCTTCGAGAGCCCGGAGCAGGCGGCGGAGACCGTCTTCGATGCGCTCGAGCGCGACGACGCCGACGCCGTGCTCGCGATCTTCGGCCGGCAGCACGGCGAACCGCTGGTCTCGGAGTGGGAGGCGGAGCGCGACGTGCGGCAGGCCATCGCCTCCGCAGGCCGCGAAGCGCTACGGGTCGCGCGCTCCGATGCCAGGGTCGAGCTGATCCTGGGGACCCAGGAGTGGCCCTTCCCGTTCCCGCTCCTCGAGGAGGAGGAGGGCTGGCGCTTCGACACGGAGGAGGGCATCCAGGTGGTGCTCGACCGCCAGATCGGACGCAACGAGCTGTCGACCATCGCCATCGTCCATGCCTACGTGGACGCGCAGCTGGAGTACGTGCTCGACGATCACGACGGCGAAGAGGTGCTCGAGTTCGCCCAGCAGCTGGTGAGCGACCCCGGCGAGAAGAATGGGCTGTACTGGGAGGCCGGACCGGGCGAGCCCGAGAGCCCCTTCGGGCCGCTGGTCCGCGGCGCCGAGCTCCTCGACGGCACGCGCGAGCCCGGCGACCCGCTCCACGGCTACTACTTCCGGATCCTGGACGAGCAGGGCCCCAACGCGCCCGGGGGAGCCCACGACTACGTCGTCGACGGGAACATGATCCTCGGGTTCGCGCTCGTCGCATTCCCGTCGGACTACGGCCACTCCGGCATCATGACCTTCGTCGTCAGCCACCGCGGCGAGGTCTATCAGAAGGATCTGGACGGGCGCAGCGACGTGACAAGCTACGACCCCGATGACAGCTGGACCGAGGTCGCCGACCTGCCCGGAGGGGCGGGCGCGCTCTGACCTCCAGGCGAGTCGGGCACCCTGAGCACGCCACGGACTGTCCGCCGCCGGGCCGGGACGGCTCAGCCGAGGTGCAGCGCGCGGGCGACGAAGCCGCCGAGCAGGGCCGCGACGGCCGCCGCCGCGCCGAAGACCCGGCCCGCCGGCGAGAAGCGGACCTGGCCCGTGCGAGCGGCGCGGAAGAGCAGGGGAACCTCGACGAGGTTCACGAAGACGGCGCCGCCGAGGGCGGTGGCCAGGAGCGCCGCCTCGGCGAGGGAGGCGAGTTGGCAGGCCACAGTTCGGGATTGTGCGGACGCACCGATTCCCTCACCATCCGTATCCAGACGCAAGCGCAGTCACGACCACGAGATATGGACAGGCGACCCGCAGTGCGACGTGAACACCACGGGCTGAGCCGACCGGCCGAACGCGGGGAGCTTTGTCCCCAGATTCGCTTCCACACAACGGACCCTGACCAGCTCTCCGAGACGCTGGCTCCGGTCGCCGGGGACGTTGGGTTCCATCCCCTCGAGAAGGGCAAGTTCCACGCTGGGCTCTCTGCCTTCAGGCTGCCCGATCTCGCCATGTTCTCGATCCAGCTCAGCGCGGCGCAGGTGGGGAGCTCTGCTCCACGAGGTTTCCTCGGCATCACGGTGCCTGTAACCACCCCGGTCGAGATCGTCGAGCAAGGCCGTGTCGCACGATTCTCGGCGGACTCGACCCACCTCCTGAGACCGAGCGACCCATTCGATCTGAGAACCTCCCGAGACAGTCGGATGCTCGTGGCAAACATCGACACGCGCTTGATCGAAGAGCACGCGCGAGGATTCGATGCGGCGGATGGATGGTCCGAACACATCCAGTCGAGGCTCTCAGCCAGCACGCCGGAGGGAGCGAGCGTTCGACGCTACCTGCGCTTTCTGTGGCAGGAGTTGCAGCCAGAAGAGTCGATGCTGCGCCAGGCTCGCATCGCCAGGGAGGCCGTGGATACGCTCGCCTCGATGATCGTCGGGGCGTGCGTTCGCGACCGTCCTTCACATGACGCAGTGCCAGCTCACGTCCGGCGAGCGGAGGAGTTCCTGGTCAGCAAGATGGCTGCGCCCGTCTCGTTGGCGGAAGTTTCCGAGGTCGCGGGCGTCAGCCCACGAACACTCTCCCGTGCCTTCAAGGATCGCCACGGCATGGGTGTCATTGGATTTCTCAAGCAGCGCCGGCTGGAAGCAATCCACCGTGATCTTCTCACAGCCGAACGAGACAGCACGTCCGTCACCGAGGTGGCGTTGCGGTACGGCGCCAACCATCTTGGTCGGTTCGCAGCGAAGTATCGAAGGCAGTTCGGCGAGTACCCCTCGGACACGCTGCGCCGCTGACGCCGGACCGCCAACATGGGGCCCGCAGCTCGAGTGGATACAAGCCCAGGGCTTCAATCGGGCGCTGCGCGGGGAACCCTTCCCCTACTCCCGTCTCACGGCGGAGCTGTTCGGATAGGCAGGAGTGATCGTTTGGTGGCACATGCTCCAGCTGCGAAAAGCCTGAAGCCTGCATCACTGCTCTGACGAGCTTCCCGGAAGAATGCGGGATCACCAGCTGAGGGCTTACAAAGGCAGACCAAAGAGGGTGGAGAGATGCCGATGAGTCTCAAACCGGGATCAGCGGTGTACCAAGGAACCAACCGATACCGTCCATCATGAGCAGAGCTCCAAGCACAAGCATCGCGCTAACGATGAGCCTCTGGCCCCATCGGTCAA
>JASJBO010000391.1 GCA_030066475.1 Myxococcota bacterium | reverse complement strand
CGACCGCGACGAAGGTCGCGAGGTCGGCGAGCTGCCGGGTCCAGCGCTCGGGCGGCCAACCGGCCGCCTCTTCCCAGGTCGTGGCGAACGCGTCGGGCTCGTCGCGCAGCGCCTGCAGGCGGATCTCGCACAGGCGCAGCCCTTCGTCGCCGCCGAGCCGCTCGATCCGGAACGCCACCGCCGCGCGCCTCAGCGCGGCGTGGCGTCGGGCAGGCCGCCGTCGACCGGCAGGGTGGCGCCGGTGGTCGGGGTCTCGCGCGCCGCGAAGAAGACCACGGCGCGGGCGACGTGGTCGGCGGTGATGCGGGCCTTCAGCAGGTTGCGGTCGCGGTAGTAGTCTTCGAGGCCCTGCTCGTCGAGTCCGCGCGCCTTCATGCGGTCGGGGCCCACCTCCTGCCAGAGGCCCGAGCGGCGCGCGCCGTCCGAGAAGACGGCGTCGGGCGCCACCATGTTGACGCGCACACCGAGCGGGGCGAGCTCGAGGCTGGCGATGCGCGCGAGCTGGTGCGAGGCCGCCTTGGTGGCGCTGTAGGCGCCGAAGCTGGCGCCCGGCGCGAAGACGTTCTTGGTCGAGACCAACACGACGTCGCCGCCCGTGCCCTGGACTGCGAAGTGGCGGGCGGCGCGCTGCAGCAGCGTCAGGGTGCCGTCGATGTTGACGCGCTCGAGCTGCCGGAAGCGCTCCACCGACATCTCGGCCAGCGTCGAGACGTGCGCCAGACCGGCGTTCACCACGACCAGGTCGACGCCGCCCCAGGTGCGCGCCACGGCGTCGAAGGCGGCGGCCGCCGAGTCCGGGTCGGTCACGTCGAGCGCGACGCCGGTGACGCGCTCGCCGAACGCCTCGCGCAGCTCGGCGGCGAGCGAGTCGAGGCGCTCGCCGCCCAGGTCGGTCACCGCGACGTGACAGCCCTCGCGCAGCAGGCCGCGCGCGATGCCCGAGCCGATTGCGCCGGCGGCGCCGGTCACGACGGCGACCTGGCGCCCCAGGCGCGGCTCCGCCCCGCGCAGCTTGGCCTGCTGGAGCGTGTAGAACTCCATGTCGAACAGGTCGCGCTCGGGCAGGCCCTCGTAGCGGCCCATCGCGGCGACGCGCGCCTTCACGGCCAGCGTCTGCGCGGTGATGTCGCGCGCCACGTCGGCGGCGCGCACGTCCTCGCCGGCGCAGACTGCGCCGATGCCGGGGATCAGGACGACGCGCGGCATGGCGTCGGGCGGCGTCACGCCTTCCGGGAGCCGCTCGCGGTGGCGGTCGACGTAGGCCTCGTACTCGCGCGCGTAGCCGTCGAGCGCAGCGCGCAGGTGCGCGCGCAGTGCCTCGGCGTCATCGGTCGGCGCGTCCTCCACCCACAGCGGCAGCGCCCGCGTGCGGATCAGGTGGTCGGAGGTGACGGTCGGCGTGCAGGCCAGCTCGCGCGCGCCCTCGGCGCCCAGGAAGTCGAGCGTCTCGCGGGTCGCGAGCGCGCGCACGATCACGCGCCGCCAGGGCCGGTCGTCGTCGCCGCTCGGCTGCGCCAGCAGCCCGCGCAGCACCGGCGCCACGGAGGTCAGGCGCGCCTCCGCCTCTGCCGGCGCGGTCGCGCGCATCACCCGCAGCGGGCGCGTCGCGCGCTTGGCGATGCCGTCCTCCGCCGCCGCCACCAGCTCGAGCATGCGCTCGACCGACTCGCGCGCGCTGTCACCCCAGGTCACCACGCCGTGCCGCATCCACACCATGCCGCGCGCGTCGGGATGCTCGGCGCAGGCCGCCGCCACCGCGCGCGCGAGCTGGAAGCCCGCCTTCACGTAGGGCAGCACCACGACGTCGTCGCCCAGCACCTCGCGCACCAGCGCCTCGCCGTCGGCCTGGTTCGTGAGCGTCAGGATCGCGTCGGCGTGGGTGTGGTCGACGTAGCGGGCGGGGATCGCGGCGTGCACCAGGGTCTCGATCGAGGGGGTGGCCGCGTCGTGGCGGAACAGGTGGGTGCGCAGCTCGTTCACCATCGCGGCGTCGGAGAGCGACTCGAGCGCGAGCAGCCGGCGCAGGTGGCCGAGGTCGAGGCCCGGCAGTCCCTCGGGCTCGATCGTGGCCAGGTCGAAGCCCGAGGCCTTCACGAAGAGCGCCGGCCGCGTCTCGCCCAGCACGTCGGTGTGCTCGCCCTTCAGCGAGGTGTTGCCGCCGCCGTGCAGCACCAGGCTCGGGTCGGCGCCGAGGAGCCGGCTGGTGTAGACGCGCAGCGCCAGCGCCTCGCCCCAGGCCGGCGCGTACTGGTCGACGCAGGCGGCGGCGTCACAGTCGGACCAGACCCCGGCCATCAGGCGGCAGCCCGGCGCACCGCGTCGAGCATGGCGCGCGCGTTGCCTTCGGGATCGACGCCGTCGAACACGGCACTGCCGGTCACGATCAGGTCGGCGCCGAGCTGGGTGATGGCACCCACGTTGTCGCGCTTCACGCCGCCGTCCACGCACAGCAGCACGTCGCGGTCGAGGCCGTCGAGCCGCTCGCGCAGCCGCCGCGCGCGCTCGGCGGTGCTCGGGATGAACGACTGGCCGCCCCAGCCCGGGTTCACCGCCAGCAGCATGACCAGCTCGCAGTCGCCCAGCAGCGGGTCGAGCACCTCGAGCGGCGTGCCCGGGTTGACTGCCACCCCGCGCACGATGCCGCGCGCCGGGTCGTTGGCGTTCTCCAGCTGGCCGAGCGCCTGGAGCACGCGGTGCGGGTGGCGACAGGACTCGGCCTGGATCGTCACCACGTCGGCTCCGGCGGCGACGTACTCGGTCACCGTCTGGAGCGGCTCCTCGATCATCAGGTGCACGTCCTTGAGGAGCGGCGTCTTCACGGCCTTCACGAGCGGCGGGCCGATCGTCATGGTCGGCGTGAAGTGGCCGTCCATCACGTCGAAGTGCACCAGCTCGACGCCCGCGGGCCCGAGCTGGTCGAGCTCCTCGCCCAGGCGCAGCAGGTCTGCGGTCATCATGCCCACGCTGATGGTGGGCGCGGCGGCGCGGATCCGGTCGAAGGCGCCGGCGCCCATCAGCCCTGGTTCTTCAGCGTCTCGTAGAACTCGTAGGCGACGTCGGGCTTCTCGTCCTCGTGGACCACCTTGCGCACGGCCTGGATCATCGCCGCCGGCGCCTCCGACTGGAAGATGTTGCGGCCCATGTCGACGCCCGAGGCGCCCTGCTGCACCGCGCGGTACGCCATCTCGAGCGCGTCCTTCTCGGGCAGCTTCTTGCCGCCGGCGATCACGATCGGGATCGGGCAGGCGGCGGTGACGGTCTCGAAGTCCTCGTCGACGAAGTAGGTCTTCACGTAGGTGGCGCCGAGCTCGGCGCAGATGCGCGTGGCGAGCCGCATGTACTGGGCGTCGCGCACCATCTCGCGGCCCACGGCGGTGACGGCCAGCGTGGCGATGCCGGCCGAGTTCCCCATGTCGACCAGGCGCGTCAGGTTGTGGATCGACTTCGTCTCGTGCTCGCCGCCGATGAACACCTGCACCGCCATGGCGGCCACGTTGAGCCGCACGGCCTCGTCGATCGAGATCGCCAGCTCCTCGTCCGAGAGCTCCTTCAGGATCGAGGGCCCGCCGCTGGCGCGGATCACCACGCCCTTGGTGTAGCTGGGCGGGATCACCGAGCGCAGGATGCCGCGCGTGCACATCAGCGTGTCGGACCAGGGCAGCAGCGGGACGATGTTCACGTCGACGCGCTCGAGGCCCGTGGTGGGGCCCTGGAAGTAGCCGTGGTCGATCGCCAGCATGACGGTGCGGCCCGACTCGGGGCTGAAGATGTTGGCGAGCCGGTTCTTCAGGCCCCAGTCGAGGGCGTTCGAGCCCTTCAGGAAGAAGCCCTCGGTCCGCTGCGGAACGTCGAGGTGGAATTCCTTGTCCTGGCGCGCGTCGGCTTCGGGCATGGGGGGCTCCTGGGGTTGGGAGACGCTCCTAACTAGTTGATCCGGCTCGGCGGATCAAGCGAAGCTCGCGTTGCGCACGAGCTGCACCCGCCTCGCCCGTCTGCCAACGCGGAAGAGGCGCAGAAGGTCGCCGGCGCAAGCGGAGCCGCGCAGCGGCGGAGCGCGCAGCGAGCCGTAGGCGAGCGAAGTCCATCAGGCCGAACTATCGTACCGGTGGACGATGGGAAGCCGCCGCCCGGTCCCGAACGCCTTCGGCGAGGTGCGCAGCACCAGGGGCGCCTGGCGGCGCTTGTACTCGTTGCGGTCGAGGCGGCGCACGATCTGGCGCACCAGGTCGCGGCCGGCGCCCGGGGGCGGCTCGATCGCCTCGGCGCCGCGCTCGCCCTCGATCGCCTGGGCCAGCACGTCGTCGAGGATCTCGTAGGGCGGCAGGTCGTCCTGGTCGAGCTGGTCGGGCGCCAGCTCGGCGGAGGGCGGCTTGTCGATCGTGTTGGCGGGCACCCGCTCGCCGGCGCGATTGGCGTGGCGCGCCAGCGCGTAGACGTCGCGCTTGTAGACGTCGCCGAGCACGGCGAGCCCGCCGACGGTGTCGCCGTAGAGCGTGCAGTAGCCGATCGACAGCTCGCTCTTGTTGCCGGTGGCGAGCACCAGCCGCCCCTCGGCGTTCGACGCGGCCATCAGCACGGCGCCGCGGATGCGCGACTGGATGTTCTGCTGGGCCAGGCCGTAGTCGTCGCGCGCGCCGAACAGGTCGCCGAACACGTCGAGGTAGCGCTCGTAGATCGGGCGGATGTCGACCACCCGCGACTCGATCCCCAGGTTGTCGGCCAGCCGCTGCGCATCGTCCACGCTGTGGTCCGACGAGAACGGCCCCGGCATCAGGATGCCGAGCACGCGGTCGGCGCCCAGGGCCTCGACCGCCAGGTGCGCCGTCACGGCCGAGTCGATCCCGCCCGAGAGCCCCACCACCGCGCCGGGCGGGAGCTGCTGCTTGCGGAAGTAGTCGCGGATCCCGAGCACCAGCCCCGCCTCGAGCTGCGCCACACCGGCCGGCTCGTCCACCTGCGCGAGCGCGGGCCCGGGGTCCTGGAGGTCCACGACCTCGAGCGCGGGCTCGAACAGCGGCAGGGCGGCGCGGATGCGGCCGCTCGCGTCGGCCACGAACGAGCCGCCGTCGAAGACCAGCTCGTCGTTGCCGCCCACCTGGTTGGCGAACACGATCGGCACGCCGTGGCGCGCGGCCAGCGCGCCGAACAGCTCGCGCCGCATCGCCGCCTTGTCGACGTGCCAGGGCGATGCCGAGAGGTTCAGCACGAGCGAGGCGCCCGCACCCGCCAGCTCGCCGGTGGGGTCGGTGGCGTAGGGCAGCGACTCGACCCAGCCGTCCTCGCAGACGGTGAGCCCCAGCGCCGTCCCGTCCAGCTCGCACGGCGCGCGCGACGCGGCCGGCAGGAAGTAGCGCTTCTCGTCGAAGACGTCGTAGCTGGGCAGCAGCGTCTTGGCCTGCACGGCCACGCGCCGGCCGCCCGCCAGCAGCACGGCGGCGTTCACGAGCGCGCGCGTGCCGGTGGGCTCGGCCGGGAGCACGGCCCCCACGGCGATCGCGATGCGGCGCGAGGCCGCCTCGAGCGCCTCGAGCTCGCGCAGCTGGTCGGCCACGAAGCCCTCGCGCTCGAGCAGGTCCATCGGCGGATAGCCGCACAGGGCCAGCTCGGGCAGCACCACCAGCTCCGCGCCCGCCGCTGCGGCCTTGGCCGCGGCCTCCTCCACCAGCGCCCGGTTGCCGGCCAGGTCGCCGACCGTCGGATTCACCTGCGCGATGCCCACCCGCATCGCCCCAGGATAGCCGCGTCTGATAGGGTCGGGGGGTGACGGACGTGATCGGTCCGACCTCGGGCTTCTTCTACTCGCAGCGGCTGCGGCTGCACTACGTCGACTGGGGCAACGAGTCGGCCGCGCCGCTGGTCCTGGTCCACGGCGGGCGCGACCACGCCCGCAACTGGGACTGGGTGGCGCGCGCCCTGCGCGGGGACTGGCACGTGGTGGCGCCCGACCTGCGCGGCCACGGCGACAGCCAGTGGGCGCGGGGCGGCACCTACGCGATGACCGACTTCGTGCTCGACCTGGCCAACCTGCTCGACGCGATCGGACGGTTCCCCGTGGCGCTGGTCGGCCACTCGCTGGGCGGCGCGATCGCGCTCCAGTACACGGGCGTCTTCCCCGAGCGGGTCGCCCGGCTGGTGGCCATCGAGGGGCTCGGCCCGCCGCCCGCCATGATCGAGAAGATGCGCGGCCGGCCGCCCGAGGAGCGCATGCAGCGCTGGATCGCGCAGATGCGCGACCTCGCCGGCCGCCAGCCGCGCCGCTACGCGAGCCTCGACGAGGCGGCCGCGCGCATGCGCGAGGCCAACGCCTTCCTGTCCGAGGCGCAGGCCCGCCACCTCACCGTCCACGGCGCGGCGCGCAACGAGGACGGCACCTGGAGCTGGAAGTTCGACAACTACGTGCGCTCGCAGGCGCCGTACCGGTTCGACACGCGCGACATGCGCGCGCTGTGGAGCCGCATCGAGTGCCCGACCCTGCTGGTGCGCGGCGCCGACAGCTGGGCCAGCGACCCCGAGCAGGACGGCCGGCTCGAGCCCTTCCAGCGCGCCCGCACCGTCACGATCGCGGGCGCGGCCCACTGGGTGCACCACGACCAGCTCGACGCCTTCCTCGACGCGCTCGGCGCGTTCCTG
>JASJBO010000390.1 GCA_030066475.1 Myxococcota bacterium | reverse complement strand
GAAACGATGGCGAGCCGGACAACCAGGGCGCACGAAACGCCGATTCCGCCCTCATCCAAGAGCAGGATCCCCTTGAAAGCCCACCTTCTTGCGCCCGGCCGGCGTTCTTCCGCAGCCTGCTAGCGGCCCAGGATGCCGGGCCCTCAACCCGGGGACGCGGGTTCGAATCCCGCCGTGGACACCAGCTTCGAGCGCACATAGCTCAGACGGCAGAGCGTCGC
The DNA here is from genome assembly GCA_030066475.1 of Myxococcota bacterium. The sequence continues at coordinate 6,413 of JASJBO010000390.1, read as the reverse complement.
GTTGCCAGCGCGAAGGCCGCGGGTTCGAGGCCCGCTGTGCGCTCCAGAACCGTGGTGGTCGTAGCTCAACGGGCGAGAGTACCGCGCCGTGAACGCGGGGGTTCGGGTTCGAGTCCCGACGATCACCCCAGAAGGACGGAGAGGCGTAGCTCAACGGACAGAGCGCCCGGCTCTTACCCGGGACGATGTGGGTTCGAGTCCCACCGCCTCCACCAGCGAGACGCGCGCGACGCGTGCGCGAAGCGAGAAGGAGAACACGACGAGTCCGACGATGGCGATCGTCGCCAGCGGAGCCGGTTCTGGACGCCGGCCTGGCGCGCGGGGGCTGCGAATCGCCCTGGCGCGTACCCGCGACGGCCGCGTCGTTCGACACCTGGATGGATAGCTCAGCTGGGTAGAGCAACGGGCTGAAGCCCCGTGTGCGCCGGTTCGACTCCGGCTCCAACCGCCATGGGCAACGCCGGAAGGCGAGGGGTTCGACTCCCCACCAGGAATTGACCTGTGCATCCAACGACAACCCAGAGAGGCTCCCCCGCGGACGCCGGCCGACGGCGAGACGCAGCAGCGGGGAAGCCCCGCGCCCGGGCCGCTGGCCGCGCCCGGTCGGTCGCAGCACGGAAGGAGCGACCCCGCCCGCACCCCGCGCCGGCACGCGCCTGCGCGGCCTCCCTGGCGGGCTCGCAAAGCCCGGAAACGGTTCATCCGGCGCGTCCATGCCCAGGGCCCGCGACCCCGCTGTGGGGAGCCTCTCACCCCGACGTCCGCGGACGGGAAGGTCCCGCCCGCGTTCCCCCGAGACCCTGGAGGTCGCACGACATGAAGCTGCTCAAGCTCTACCAGAAGGTCGCGATCGCAGACCACGAGCGGGGTCTGCTGTTCCGACGCGACAACTTCGAGCGCGTGCTGGAGCCGGGCGTGTACCGGTTCTGGGACCCGCTCGACCGCGTCCACGTGGACCGGTACGACCTGACCCGCCCGCTCTTCGAGCACCCGATCCAGGACTTCCTGCTGAAGGCCCACCCGGCCCTGCGGGAGCACCTGGAGGTGGTCGAGCTGGGTGACCACGAGGTCGGCCTGCTGTACGTCGACGACAAGCTCGCTGACGTGCTCGTGCCGGCGTCGCGCCAGGCGTACTGGAAGGGCGTGTACGACGTGCGCGTCCGCACCCAGGACATCTCGGAGGACTTCGCCGTCCCGGCCGCGCTGGTGAGCCAGCTGGGCCACGCCCGCAGCATCGCCCGGACGGCGCTTGCGGCGGCGATCCAGTACGCCGAGGTGGCGGACAACCACGTCGCCCTGCTGCTGGTGAACGGCGTGCTCGAGCGCACGCTCGAGCCGGGCGCCCACGCGTTCTGGAAGTTCAACCGGACGATCCAGGTGCGCCACGTGGACACGCGCCTGCAGCCGCTCGAGGTCACGGGTCAGGAGATCCTGTCGAAGGACAAGGTCAGCCTGCGCCTCAACCTGTCGGCCACGTACCGCGTGGTCGACGCCGAGCGGGCCGTGACGGCCCTCTCGGACTTCGGAGACTTCCTGTACAAGGAGCTGCAGTTCGGTCTCCGCGAGGCGGTGGGCACCAAGACCCTCGACGAGGTGCTGGCCAGCAAGGACGAGCTCGGCGGCGCGATCTCGGCGCAGGTCGAGGCGCGCGTCGCCGCGTACGGCCTCGAGGTGAAGAGCATCGGTGTGAAGGACATCATCCTGCCGGGCGAGATGAAGTCGCTCCTGAACCAGGTGGTGGAGGCGGAGAAGCAGGCGCAGGCCAACCTGATCCGCCGACGCGAGGAGACCGCGGCGACGCGCTCCCTGCACAACACCGCCAAGATGCTCGAGCGCAGCCCGACCCTGCTCCGCCTGAAGGAGCTGGAGGCGCTCGAGAAGGTCACCGAGCGGATCGACAAGCTGACGGTGTACGGCGGCCTGGACGGCGTGCTCCACCAGCTCGTGAAGCTCCGCGACGGCGACTGACCGGTGCACGAACGCAACCCTAACCCCAACCCCAACCGACCCGGCGCTCCGAGACGACTCGGGGCGCCGGGTCCCACCGGAGCCGCTCCTATTTCCCGGTGTTCTCCGGGCGAGCGCCCCGGGTCCTGTTTGCCGGAGGGCTGACGCGCTCGCCGACGTAGCTCGCGAGCGGCGGCCGCCCGTGCCGCACGCCCAGCTCGAAGCGCAGGTCGTCCGGGGCGGTGCCAGCGCAGCGGACCACGCCGGCGTGGACGCCGCGCAGGTGGTGCCAGGCGCAGAGCGTGGTGCGGTTGGAGAGCTCGTCGGAGCCGCCCGCCGAGCGGAACACGATGTGGTGGTCGTGCAGGTTGCGATAGGAGGTGCAGCCGGGCGCGGTACAGCGCCAGCCATCGCGCGCGAACACGCGGTGGGCCTTGGGCAGGCCCGGCTCGTCCAGGCCCCAGGCCGCGAAGGCGTGCTCGAGCATCGCCCCGACGGCCTCGCCTTCGGTGGGAAGCCGGCCGGTCTGGCGCTCGAGGTGGCGCCGGACGGTGCAGAGCAGGGCGCGGAACAGGCGCACGAAGTCGCGCGGGGCGGTGAAGAAGAAGCGCATGTCCTCGGGCTCGGGCCGAGTGGAGCCGTCAGCGGCACCGGGGTCCTCCTCCAGCACCGTCTGGTCTGCACACGTCTGGCGCCCGGCGGATGCCGTCGCCTCGGGCGGGAGACCGCCGGTCCGCTCCCACTCGAACGCGTCGCGCTCGCGGACCAGGAGGGCGCGCCCGACGTCCTCCTCGAGGCGCCGCACGGTCACGCGGCCCGCCCAGTCGATCCAGCTGGTGCGCCAGGGCCGGGCGTCGTCGAGCAGGATCAACGGAACGAGTGCGTGGGCCTGGGTCCAGGAGAGGCTTCCCTCGCGCCACGCCCGGCGCAGACTCGGACAAACGCCGGCGGTGCGCTCGAGGCGAAGCAGGGCGCGCACCGTGCTCGGCGCCATCCCGAGCCGCTCGCGGGCATAGCTGGCGAGGGTCGCGAAGCCGAGCCGGCGGTAGCGCTTCCCGGCCGTGAGCCGCGCGAGCAGCGGAGCCAGCTCCGCCTGGAGCCGCTGCTCGAGCGCGACCACGCGTCGCAGCCGCGCGTCCAGCTCGAACGGGTCCGCGTCCTCCAGCTCGGCGAGCAGCAGGCGCAGCGTGTGCGGGAGCTCCGGCGGGGCGTCGTCGCGATCGTCGTCGCGGGACGCGTCGTCCGTGCACACGTCTGGCGCCCCGCCGTGGACGCGCCGGGGCGGGCCGCACTCGCTCGCCGCGATCGGCTCGACCGGCCCGGCCCGCGGCTCCACCGGCTCGGGTTCGGGATGCACCGCGAGCGGCAGCGCCGAGAGCACCTCTCCCGCCACCGCCTCCATGCACTGCCAGGGCGCGAGGCGTTCGCCCGCCACACGCGGGGTGTGCAGCCGCGCCCGCCAGAGACTGCCGTGGACCCGACGCGAGCAGCGGATCACCACCGTCGCGCGCGGGTAGACCGGACGACCGTCCTCGTCAGTCTCGTCGAGGACCCCCGATTCGAGAGCGCCGCGGTCGACCGCGCGCACCTCGCGCTCGAGCGTCGCGACTCGGACCCGTCGCGCGTAGTCGATCCATGGCGCCTCGTCGTCGCGGGTGGCGACGCGCGCGAGCAGTCGCGCCTTCGACCACGACAGGCGCCCACGCAGGAAGGCGGCCTCGACGCGCGGCAGCTCGCGCAGCCGCCCGTCCATGCGCGCGAGCTCGTAGACCTGACGCGCCGAGAGACCGAGACGCTCGCGCGCGTAGTCCGCAAGGCGTGCGAACCCGAGCCGCTCCCAGCCGCGCTGCGTGACCAGGCGGTCGGTGAGCGCGGACAGCGTCCGGCGCAGCGGTGCGTGCGAACGCGCCAGCCGGGCGAGCCGACGCTCGAGGTCGCGCTCCGCATCGACGCGACGCTGCTCGGGGTCGCCCCGGGGGCGCGCCGCAGCGCAAGGATGGGCGCGGCGATGGTCTTCCAGCCGCCGCAGTCCCGGCGCGCGCGGGGCGTCCGCATCGAGAGCTCGAAGCAAGCTCGAAACCCACATCGGGACCGATCGGGCGAGCAAGCACCACGATAGCGAACAAAAAGCGAAAGTAAACACCGGCACCAAGAGGGAACTGGCGCGGACCGCGCCACTCTTGAACGCTCGCCAATTCGCCCCGAGGATCCCGTCGTGCGCCTCTACGTCGCCCAGCACGGACACGCCCTCGCCAAGGAGGTCGATCCCGATCGGCCGCTCAGCGACGCGGGCCGCGCCGACGTCGCGCGGGTGGCCGCGTTCCTGGCGCGGGCGGGCGTGCGCGTGGAGCGCGTCGTGCACAGCGGCAAGACGCGCGCCGCGCAGACGGCCGAGGCGCTCGCTGCCGCGATCGCTCCCGGCACCGCCGCCGAGGCGCGCGCGGGGATCGACCCGAACGACGACCCGAAGCCGGTGGCGCGGGAGCTGGCAGGCGGCGCGGGCGACGCCCTGCTGGTCGGCCACATGCCGTTCGTCGCGGGCCTCGTCGCGCGCCTGTGCGCGGGAACGAAGGGTCGGCGCGTGGTCGCGTTCGAGCCGGGCAGCGTGGCCTGCCTGGAGCGGGGCGAGGACGGGGAGTGGGCGCTCGCGTGGATGGTGCGCCCGGAGCTGCTGCGCGACGCCTGATCTCGCCCGGTGCGATGTCGCGGTATCCTGCGCACGTGAAGCGATCCCATCACCGCGACCCGATCGCAGGGCTCGCGTGCCTCGCGCGCGGCGCCGCGACCGCGGGTCGCGGCAGACGAGCCGTGGGGCGCGGGGTCCCGGCGCGGCCGTGAGCCGTGGCGCTCCGCTCCGCTGGCTGTGCGCGAGCGAGCTCGCCCTGCCGGCCGACCCCGCCTGGCTCACGCCGCGCGAGCGCGAGTGGGCGGCGCGCTTCCGCTTCGCCAAGCGCCGCGACGACTACCTGCTGGGCCGCTACGTCGCCAAGCGAGCGGTGGTGCGCGCCCTCGCGCTGCCCGACGACCCGGCGGCGCTCGCCCGCGTGGACGTGCGCAACAAGCGCGACGGCGCCGAGCGCGGCGCGCCCGAGGTGTTCGTGGCGGACCAGCCGGCGCCGCTCGAGATCTCGATCACCGACCGCGCCGGCTGGGGCGTGTGCGTGGTGCGCGACCCCGGTGCGCGGCTCGGCTGCGACCTCGAGCTGGTGGAGCCGCGCAGCGCCGCCTTCGTGGAGGACTACCTGACGGCGGCCGAGGCGTCGCGGGTGCGAGCCGCCGCCGCCGAGGAGACCCGCCAGCTGCTGGCGAACCTGTTCTGGTGCGCCAAGGAGAGCGCGCTCAAGGTGCTGCGCACCGGCCTGCGTCGGGATACGCGCAGCGTCGAGGTGGAGCTGCTCGACGCGGTCGGAGTCGAGGGCTGGCGGCGGCTGTCGGTGCGCGACCAGGAGACGGGAGGCGAGCTGCCGGGCTGGTGGCGGCGCTTCGGCCGGTTCGTGCTCTCCGTGGCCTGCGACGACCCGACCGCAGCCCCCGTGTGCTTCGCCGACACGCCCGACCTCGGCGCGGCGGAGCCCTCGCACGCGTGGATGGCTTCCCCGCTCACGGGTTCCTGACGCAGAGCGCGAGCCCGGTCGCGGGTCAGGTGACCTTCATGTCCTTGATCGCATCCGACTGGAAGGCCCGCGCCGAGAAGTCGGCCAGGAGCTCGTGATCGGCCGCCGTCAGCGCCAGGCTGCCTCGAAGCGTCTCGACGTTCTCGTCGACGTCCGATGGCTGCGTGATCCCCACCAGCAGCAGGGTGATGCGATCGTCGTCCAGCGCCCAGCGCAGGGCCGCGCGGCGGAGCGCCACCAGCCGTTCCTGGCCGAATCCCGGCACCAGGTGCGCCGCGTGGAAGCCGAAGACGAACGACCCCATCACCTTCATCGCCAGCACGCCCATGCCGAGCTCGCGGGCGCGGTTGAGGCAGCGCTCGCGCCACTGCAGGTTCCCGTGCGAGAGGATCGTGTCCATGCCCTTCGGGAAGTAGCCGTAGGCGATCAGCAGCTGGTCGAAGAGCCCGGTGTCCAGCAGCCGGTGCATGGTCTCGAAGGCGTTGTGGCCGGTCAGGCCGACGAAGCGCGTCAGCTTCTCGTCGCGCAGTCGGGCCACCTGCTCGTATAGCCTCATGCCGTGGTCGTAGCCCCGGTACTCGAAGGCCGGACCGTGGATCTGCAGGCAGTCGAGGTGGTCGGTCCCGAGGATCTCGAGCGAGCGCTCGACGTGGGCCCGGACCTCCTGCGGCTCGATGAAGCCGCTGTCGTCCGGCTCGATGCCGACCTTCGAGGCGAGAAAGACGTCGTTGCGCACGTCCCGGAGCGCCCGGCCGACGATCTGCTCGCTCTCGCCGTAGTTGCGCGACGTGTCGAAGTAGCGCAGGCCGGCCTCGTACGCGTGCCGCACCATCCGGACGCGCTGCTCGAGCG
>JASJBO010000059.1 GCA_030066475.1 Myxococcota bacterium | reverse complement strand
GCAGGCACCCCGCAAGCGCCGCCGGCTCCTCCGGCGGCGCGCGCAGCGAGCCGAAGGCGAGCGAAGTCAACTGCTGGGACGGCGGTGGCGGGCGAGGAAGCGGACCAGCTCCTCCTCGTTCTGGAATGGCGCGCGGTCGGCGCTCTGCACGTGCTCGACGCGGCCACGCAGCGGGCGCTCGGGCGGGGACTGGGTGGGATCGTCGGGATCCCCGTCCAGCCAGATCACGAAGGCGTCCTTCTGGTCTCGCTCCATTCTGACATGCTGGCTGCCCGGCGTTTCCCGCCCATTACCACTGGGACGCTCCGGGAAACCGGAGCCGTTCCGGCCACTTGAGTGCGGGCCGAGGGCGCGTTGGCGCGGCCTGGGCCGCGCTTCCGCACTCGGGGCGATTCGCCACAGCGCTGCTCCATGGCGCCCCACTTGCCGCGGCGAGCGCGTGGCAGCGTGCCCCGCGGCTGGTACGGAGCTTGCTCTCTCAGAGGCCGGTTCCGGCTCGGGGAGCGCCATGGCCTACACGCACTACGACCGGCTCAGCGCGCTCGACGCCAGCTTCCTCGATCTCGAGGACGAGAACGTCAACATGCACGTGGCGTCGGTCGGCATCTTCGATGCCGGCCCGCTCACCGGCCCGGACGGCGCGCTCGACTTCGAGCGGCTGCGCGCCATGGCGGGCCCGACGCTCACGCGCAGCCCGCGCTTCCGCCAGCGCCTCGCGCAGATCCCGCTGCTCGATCACCCCGTCTGGATCGACGACGAGCGCTTCAACCTCGACTACCACCTGCGCCACACGGCGCTCCCCGAGCCGGGCACCGAGCGCCAGCTCAAGCGGTTGGCGGGCCGCATCCTGTCGCAGAAGCTCGACCGCGGGAAGCCGCTGTGGGAGATGTGGTTCGTCGAGGGCCTCGAGGGCGATCGCTTCGCGGTGATCAGCAAGGTCCACCACTGCATGATCGACGGCGTCTCCGGCGTCGAGCTGCTGGGCAGCCTGATGGACCCCGGGCCCGAGCCGGGTGCGGGCCGCGAGGAGATCGCCTCGCACCGCTGGCTGCCGCGGCCGGCGCCCGGGGGCGCGCGCCTGCTGCTCGACGAGCTCGGTCGCCGCGCCTCGCTGCCATTCGCGCTCGCGCGCGGCGCGCGCGAGGCGGTGCGGCACCCGCAGCGCAGCTTCGAGACCGCGCGTGAGGCGGTCTCGAGCGTGGGCGAGATGCTGGGTGCCGGCCTCGATGGGGCATCGCCGACGCCACTCAACGTCGGGATCGGCCCGCACCGCCGCTTCGACTGGCTGCGCATCGACATGGAAGCGATCAAGCAGGTGCGCGAGCGGATGGGCGGCACGCTGAACGACGTGGTGCTGTGCGTGGTCGCGGGCGCGCTGCGCGGCTTCCTCGAGGGCCGCGGCATGCGCGTCGACGACCTCGACCTGCGCGCTCAGGTCCCGGTGAACGTGCGCGCCAGCGACCAGCGCCGGAAGCTCGGCAACCGCGTGGCGATGATGCTGGCGCGCCTGCCCGTCGACGAGCCCGACCTGCAGACGCGCTTCGAGCGCGTCGTGCGCACCACGAGCGAGCTCAAGCGCTCGCACCAGGTGCACGGGGGCGAGCTGGTCGAGGAGCTCGGCGACCGCGTCGGCAAGGAGCTGCTCACCAGCCTGGTGCGGCTGGGCGCGCGCGGGCTCGGCTTCAACCTGACGGTCACGAACGTGCCGGGGCCGCGCTTCCCGGTCTACATGCTCGGGGCGCGGATGCTCGCGATCTACCCGGTGGTGCCGCTGTTCGTGAACCAGGGCGTGGGCATCGCGCTGTTCAGCTACGACGACGGTCTGTACTGGGGCCTCAACGCCGACTGGGAGGCGGTCCCGGACCTGCACGACCTGGCGAGCGCCCTCGAGACCGAGTTCGAGCTGCTGCGCAAGCTGTAGCGCGCAGGAGGACGACCATGGCCGACGGGTACTACGAACGTCTCACCCAGCTCGACAACTCGTTCCTGCTCTACGAGGGACCCGACGCTTCGCTGCACGTCGGATCGACCATGATCTTCGAGGCGGGCCCGCTGAAGCGCCCGCAGGGCGGCATCGACTTCGAGCGCATCGAGGAGTACGTGCTGTCGCGGCTGCACCGCATCCCGCGCTACCGCCAGCGACTGGCCTGGACGCCGGGCGAGAACCACCCGGTCTGGATCGACGACCACCGCTTCAACATCCGCTACCACCTGCGCCACTCGCGGCTGCCGCGCCCCGGCAGCGAGCGCCAGCTCAAGCGCACGGCGGGCCGCATCCTCTCCCAGCACCTCGACCGCGGCAAGCCGCTCTGGGAGCTATGGGTGGTCGAGGGGCTCGAGGGCGACCGCCTCGCGCTGATCTGCAAGACGCACCACTGCATGATCGACGGCGTCTCCGGCGTCGACCTGCTCTCGGTGCTGCTCACCGCCGAGCCCACCGAGAAGATCGACCCGCCGCCGAGCTGGGTGCCCCGGCCGGTGCCGAGCGACGCGCAGCTGCGGCGCGACGTGCTGTGGAGCCGGGCGCGCGCGCCGCTGACGGCGGCGTCCTCGCTGTGGCGGCTGGCACGCAACCAGCAAGGCGAGCGCGACGAGCTCCAACGCCGACTCGACGCCCTGGGCGGCGTGCTGTCGCGTGGCCTGGGCGCCGCCTCCCCGACCCCGATCAACCAGCCGATCGGCCCCTACCGGCGCGTCGACTGGCTGCCGATGGACCTCGGCGCGATCAAGCGCGTCAAGCAGCAGCTCGGCGGCACGGTGAACGACGTGGTGCTCGCCACGGTCGCGGGCGCGGTGCGGCGCTTCCTGGGCCGCGCGCGCGGCGAGGACGTCGACGCGCTCGACTTCCGCGTGATGGCCCCGGTCAGCACCCGCTCGGCGCAGGAACGCGGCAAGCTCGGCAATCGCGTCGCCGCCTGGGTCGTGCCGCTGCCGGTCGGCGAGCGCGACCCCGTGAAGCGGCTGGCGCGGGTGCGCGAGACCACCGACGAGCTCAAACGCGGCGAGGGCGCGCTGGGCGCCGACACGCTGACGCAGGCGCTCGAGTGGGCGCCGTCCACCTTGCTGGCGCTCGGCAGCCAGCTCGTCACCACGGCGCAGCCCTTCAACCTCGTCGTGACGAACGTGCCGGGTCCGCGCGGCGCGCTGCACCTGCTCGAGGCGCGGCTGCTCGAGGCGAACCCGATGGTTCCGCTGCTCGGCTCGCTGTCGACCGGCATCGCGCTGTTCAGCTACGACGAGACGCTGTTCTGGGGCTTCACGGCGGACTGGGACCTGGTGCCCGACCTGCACGACTTCGTGCTATCCGTGGAGCACGCGTTCGGCCGGCTGTGCCGGGCCGCAGAAGCAGAGGCGGCGAGAGCTGAGGAGTAGGCCCGTGCAACAAGACAACGGCGCGGAGCCCCGCGTCGACGGACGTATCCATCCGGACTTCAGCGGCGCCGTGGACGCGCTGCGCAGCCAGCTCCGCAGCTACCCCGGCGGCGCCGCGCTGTGCGCGTTCCACGAGGGCGAGTGCGTGATCGACGTCTGGGGCGGCGTGCGCGACGCGAACGGGCGTCCGTGGTGCGCCGACACGATGGCGCCGAGCTTCTCGACCACCAAGGGCGTCGCGGCGACCCTGATGCACATGATGGTCGACCGCGGGCTGGTCGACTACGACGACCGGGTCGCCAAGCACTGGCCGGAGTTCGCGCAGGCGGGCAAGGGGCGCATCACCATCCGCCAGGTGCTGGCCCACCAGTCGGGCCTCTACCACATCCGGCAGATGATCGACCACGCCGAGCGGATGCTCGACTGGGACTACATGGTGCGCGCCATCGAGACCACCGCGCCGATCCACGAGCCCGGCGCGCGCACCGGCTACCACGGGCTCACCTTCGGCTTCCTGGTCGGCGAGATCCTGCACCGCGTCACCGGCACGCCGTTCCCGAAGCTGGTGCAGGAGGAGCTGGCGCGCCCGCTCGCGCTCGACGGTCTGTACGTCGGCGCGCCGAGCGAAGCGCTGCCGCGCGCGGCCGAGCTGATGTGGCCCGAGCGCTCGCGCTTCTGGGATGGGCTCGCGCTGCTCGACGGGTCGCTGCGGCGTCCGCTGCGGCGCGCGGCCCACACCTCGCACTGGATGCTCGAGCGCTTCGGCATCGAGCTCGACTTCGCGGGCATCTGGGACGCGCTGGCGCCGCGCGGCATCAGCAGCTTCGACTTCGGTGCGCACGAGACGCTGAGCGTGGCGATTCCGGCCGCGAACGGGCTGTTCACCGCGCGCTCGCTGGCCCGCATGTACGCCACGCTGGCCGCGGGCGGCGAGCTCGACGGCGTGCGGCTGATCTCGCGCGAGACGCTGGCGCGCGCCACGCGCGTGCAGCGCCCGGCGCCGCGCCGCGCGGTGATGCCCTTCGACATGCGCTGGCGGCTCGGCTACCACGGCGTCGCCACCACGCGCGGCGTCCCGCGCCGCGCCTTCGGCCACTTCGGCTTCGGCGGCTCCGGCGCCTGGGCCGACCCCACCCGCAAGCTCGCGGTCGCGCTGATCGTGAACAGCGGCATGGGCACCCCGTTCGGCGACCTGCGCATCATGCGCGCCAGCGGCGCCGTGCTCGAGTGCGTCGCCAAGCGTCACAACGCCCGCCGAGACGCACCCGCCCCCCGCGCCTCCGCCCTGCGACTCACCCGCCGCCAGCGCCGCCCCACGCAGCCTTCCGCCGGAGCCCTCGCCTGAGCTTCGTCTTTGCTTGACTCGGGGCAGGAATGTCGCCCTCCGCGCGCCTCTTCTCGGTGACCGCGTTCCCGTTCGTCTTCACGGCGACGCTGGCGGGCACGCTCTGGCTGCTCGATCGCGGCGTCGATCCGGCCCTCGCGATCGCGCCGGGCACCGCCCTCGCCTATGCGTTCGTCGCCGGCTTCGAGCGCGTGTTCCCCCTGCATCGGAGCTGGCTCCACTCGACCGGCGACCTGCGGGTCGACACCGCGCTGTTCGCGACCAACACGCTGGTCATCGCGACCACCACGCCGATCGTGGTGGGCGCCGCGATCGCGTTCGGGGGCTGGCTCGCGGAGACGATGGGCGCCGGGCTCTGGCCCCTCGCGTGGCCGGTGCTGGCGCAGCTCGCGCTGGCGCTGGTGATCGCGGAGGCGGTCGAGTACTCGGTGCACCGGGCGATGCACGAGGTCCCGTGGCTGTGGCGCTTCCACGCCACGCACCACAGCGCGCCGCGCCTGTACTGGCTGAACGCCGTGCGCTTCCACCCGATCGACCTGTTCCTGGTGGGCGTGGGCAAGCTCGTGCCGCTCGCCGTGCTGGGCGCGGGCCCCGAGGTGCTGGCGCTGGTGAACCTGGTGTCGGGCGTCCACGGCACCTTCCAGCACGCCAACCTGCCGCTGCGGCTGGGGCCGCTGAACTGGGTGTTCAGCATGGCCGAGCTGCACCGCTGGCATCACTCGAAGCGGATCGAGGAAGCCAACACGAACTACGGCGGCAACTTGATCGTCTGGGACGTGCTGTTCGGGACGCGCTTCCTGCCGGATCGCGCGCCTCCCGAGGCGATCGGGATCGCGGATCTCCCGGCGTTCCCGGCGGGTTTCGTGGACAACCTGCTGGCTCCGTTCCGATGGAAGTCGATCGAAGCGCGTTCGCGCGGCGCGTCCTGATCGCCGCGGACGAACGCTTGCAACGAAGCGACGCGCTGGTCCACAATGTGCGGCTCGCGATCCGGGAAGGGGCGTGCCACGGAGAGCTCCATGCTGCCCCTCGCCCGTCGCTCCCAGCGCCTGCTCCTCGCGCTCGTCGCCGGCGCCCTGCTGACCCTGCCCGGCTGTCACCTCCTGATCGTGCAGGACCTCGCGGGCTACACGGTGATCCGGATCGAGCCCGGTCCCGACGTCGAGTTCGATGCGCGCGAAGCGTTCCTGACCGCGAGGCCCGGAACGATCGTCGAGTTCCCGGAAGGCACCTGGCAGTTCACGGACGAGGTCGTCATCACGACCTCCCACATCGTCGTGCGCGGCCAGGGGCCCGATCGCACCACGCTCGACTTCGGCGGCCAGCTCACCGGCGGCCAGGGCTTCCTCGCGACGGGCGACGCCTTCACGATGGAGGACATCCGCATCCTCGACACCAAGGGCGACGGGGTCCGCGTCGAGGGCGCGGACGGCGTGACCTTTCGCAACGTGCACGTCGAGTGGAGCGGCGAGCCGCGCATGGCCAACGGCGCCTACGGCCTGTATCCGGTCGAGAGCCGCAACGTCCTGGTCGACGGCTGCTACGTGTTCGGCTCCTCGGACGCCGGCATCTACGTGGGCCAGTCCGAGGACATCGTGGTGCGGCGCAGCCGGGTGGTCGGCAACGTCGCCGGCATCGAGATCGAGAACTCGCGCAACGCGGACGTCTACCTGAACGAGGCGACCGACAACACCGCGGGCATCCTGGTCTTCGACCTGCCCGGCCTGCCGAACTGGGGCTGTCGCGCCCACCCCGACCCGGCGCAGGACGAGGCCGACTGCAAGGGCACGACCGTCTTCGCCAACTGGGTGCATGGCAACAACCGGGCCAACTTCGCCGCGGGCGGCACGGTGGCGCTGGTCCCGGCGGGCTCGGGCATGATCGTGCTGGCGACCGACACCGTGGAGGTCTACGGCAACCTGATCCACGACAACCAGAGCGGAGGCATCGCGGTCGCGAGCTACCTGCTGACGCAGCTTCCCTTCGACGACCCGAACTACGACCCCTTCCCCGAGCGGATCCACGTCCACGGCAACGACATGCAGCGGAACGGACTCGCCGCCGACTTCAGCAACGACCTCTCGACCGCGGCCGCCATCCTGTTCTTCGGCACCATCGGCCAGATCCCGGACGCCCTGATCGACGGCATCTTCGACGGGGCCAAGCTGGGCGGCGACGGCAACCTCGACCCGTCCGTGCAGATCTGCGTGACCGACAACTTGGCGGGTGACCCCAGCGACCCGGGCGCCCTGCCCGTCCCCTTCGGCAGCCTGAACGAGGCGGAGCCGCCCGCGCCGGTCTTCGAGGACGGCGATCCGGCCACCGGCCCCGGCGACCCGATCCCGGGCTCGTTCCCGGAGGCGACACAGGCCGAGAACCCCCACGCCTGCAGCCACACCTCGCTCCCCCCCACCGTGCTCTCCGAGTTCTCCGCGCCGCCGGTGGTGGAGGACCCGTTCACGCCCGAAGAGATCGCCGAGCGGTGCGACACCGGCGCCGACGCCTCCGAGGGCGTCAACTGGGACGCCTTCGCGGTGGACTGCCCGAACCTGGCCGACTACCGGCTGTTCCAGGATCCGCTGGAGCTGACCGAGGCTCCCAACCCGGGCGGCTTCGGGTACGACCTGACCACGCCGCTGTTCTCGGACTACGCGATCAAGCACCGCTTCGCGTTCCTGCCGCCGGGCGAGGGAGGCGCGCCCCAGCCGGCGATCTACGACGAGAGCGACCCCTTCGACTTCCCGGTCGGCACCTTCATCGTGAAGCACTTCGAGTTCGAGCTGGTGCGCGGCGATCCGGGCCAGGGCACGCGCAAGGTCGAGACCCGGCTGCTGGTCCGCCGCGAGGCGGGCTGGAAGAGCCTTCCCTACATCTGGGACGCGGCCGAGAGCGTCGCGACGCTGTCGATCGGCGGCGGACGGGCCGACATCCCCTGGCTGGCCGGCGTGCCGAACGCGCCGAGGTACCAGATCCCGAACATCAACCAGTGCACGCGCTGTCACGAGACCGACCTCGGCGACGAGCCGATCGGCCCGACGGCGCGCAGCCTGAACCGGCCGTTCGGGGCCGCCGGGAACCAGCTGGTGGAGTGGACGAAGCAGGGCTGGCTGGTCGGCGCGCCCGCGGATCCCGACGACGCCCCGCGCCTCGCGACCTGGGACGACGAGGCGAGGTGGACGCTGGACGAGCGCGCCCGCGCCTACCTGGAGGCCAACTGCGCCCACTGCCACCGGCCCGGCAGCGCGGCCGGCGGGACCGGCTTCTGGCTCGAGGCCGACCGTCCGCTCGGGCCCGCGGTGGGCGTGTGCAAGACCCCGAACGCGGCCGGGCTGGGCGCGGGCGGGCGGGACTTCGTGGTCGTCCCGGGCGATCCGAACGCCTCGATCACGGTGTTCCGCATGATGTCGCTGCAGCCGCAGGTGAAGATGCCCGAGATCGAGAAGACCGTCGCCCACGCCGAGGGCGTCCAGCTCGTCTCCGACTGGATCGCCTCGCTCCCGGGCGGCTGCGACTGAGCACGGAGACGGAGGGCCCTCGCGGACCCGGGATGAGCTATCCGTGGGTGCATGAGCAGCGCCTCCCATCCCGTGTTCTCGCCCGGGCGCCTCGGCCCGCTCGCGCTGCGCAACCGCGTAGTGAAGTGCGGCACCAACGAAGGGCTCTCGCACGACGGTCTGATGACCGACCGGCTGCTCGAATGGCACCGCGAGATGGCCGCCGGCGGCGTGGCGATGACCACGCTGGCCTATTGCGCCGTGTCCGCGGCGGGCCGCACCTTCCGCCACCAGCTCTGGATGCGCGACGAGGCGGTGCCGGGGCTGCGGCGCTTCACCGACGCGATCCACGCCGAGGGCGCCGCGGCGGCGATCCAGCTCGGGCACGCCGGCTGGTTCGCCGTCCCGCGCGTGACGCGCGAGCCCGCCTTCGGCCCCTCGCGGCAGTTCAGCCCGCACGGACAGACCTTCTCGCGGGCGCTCGACGAGGCCGGGCTCGAGCGCATCGAGGGCGAGTTTGCCGCCGCCGCAGGTCGCGCGGTCGAGGCGGGCTTCGACGCGATCGAGGTGCACGGCGGGCACGGCTACCTGCTCTCGCAGTTCCTGTGCCCGTACAACAACCGGCGCCGCGACCAGTACGGCGGATCGCTCGAGAACCGCGCGCGCTTCCCGCGCCGCGTGCTGCGGGCGGTGCGCGAGGCCGTCGGGCCCGACCGGTCCGTGTACGTCAAGCTCAACATGGACGACGGCTTCCGGGGAGGGCTCACGCTCGACGAGGGCGTGCAGCTCGGCCGCTGGCTCGAGGCCGACGGCCACGTCGACGCACTCCAGCTCACGGGCGGCCACACCACGCGCAGTCCGTTCTACCTGATGCGCGGCGACGTCCCCCTGGCGGGCATGGTCGAGAACCAGCAGGGCGCGATGCGCCGGCTGGGGATGCGCGCCTTCGCCGCGCTGCTGATCCGCGCCTACCCGTTCGAGGAGACCTTCTTCCTGCCGGCGGCGCGCCGCTTCCGCCAGGCGCTTCGGCTCCCGCTCATGCTGCTCGGCGGGGTCAACCGGCTCGAGAGCATGGACCGCGCCGTCGAGGAGGGCTTCGAGTTCGTCGCGATGGGCCGGGCCCTGATCCGCGACCCCGACCTGCTGCAGCGCATGCAGCGGGGCGAGCTGCGCGAGTCGCGCTGCAACCACTGCAACGAGTGCATGGTCGAGATGGAGCGCGAGGGCACGCGCTGCGTGCTGCGCGACGCGACTCCGGCCTCCGCTCAGTAGCGCCTCGTGAGACCGCCGGATCCAGCGGCGACGTCCTGCTGGCTCATCCTCCAGCGGTGCGCCAGCGCGAAGAAGGCAAGCGCCACCGTGTGCTCCTCGCGCAGCGAGTCGGTCCGGGTCCCCGCGGGTGGCACGCTGCCCCAGGAGCCCGAGGGCTGCTGGCCGTCCAGCAGGCGCTCCCAGAGCGACTCGGGGATCCACGACCCGGCGCCCAGCAGGCACAGCACCGCCATGCGCTCCGTTTCGAGGTCGTCGATCCCCCGGCTGGCGAGCAGCTCGGCGAGCAAGCGGCGCGCCATGGCATCGCGGCGCGCCAGGACCGCTTCGGGATCCAGGCAGCCGCGGCTCACGCCGACCACGAGCGCCCAGGCCTGGTGCGTCAGCACGTACCCGTGCGTCTCCGCGTCGACGAGGTTCCGCAGCGTCTCGATGCTCTTGGGCCTCTCCGGCGCGCAGGTGCCGGCGAACATGAGCATGCTGGCGATCACGTGGAACGAGCGCCTGCGCCCGAACTGGAACGCGCCCACCCGCTCGGGCTCCAGTCCCGCCGGCCGCGGAGAAGGGGGGGGCTCCCAGAGCTCGAGATCGCGCAGGCCCTCGAGGATCCGCTCGGCCCACTCCGCCTCTCCGACGGGCTCGAGCGTGCGCGCCCAGGCCGGAAAGGGCGCCGGCAGGCGGCGGCTGCCCTGGTGCACGAACCACAGCTCGTCGTGCTCGAGCGGACGCTGCGACAGGTACTCCACCGCGCGGTCGAGTGCGGACGCCACCCGCTCGGGACCTCCCAGCCGGGTCGTGCCGTTCTGCTGCTCCGAGCAGGCAGCGGCAGCCGCCAGGCACGCGGCCAGCAGGGCGAGGCGGCGAAGCGGGCGATAGCATGAGCGCTCCAGGCCGGACGGAGGACGCATGCCGGGACGACTCGAGGGCAAGGTCGCCGTGATCACGGGCGGCGCGAGCGGCATGGGGCGCTCTACGGTACTGCGTTTCCTGCAGGAAGGCGCGTGCGTCGTGGTCGCCGACATGAACGAGGCGACGGGTCGTGAGACGCTCGACCTGGCGGCGGCGCGCGGCGCCGCCGACCGCGTCCGGCTCGCGCGCACCGACGTATCGAACGAGGCCGACGTCGAGGCGGCGATCGCCCTCGCCACGAGCGCGTTCGGTCGCCTCGACTGCGTCTTCGACAACACCGCCTCGGACGGTGCCTTCGACTTCGTCGGCGTGGACGAGGGCAGCACCGGCGAGCCGCCGGTGATCCGCAGGGTCTAGCGGGAGGTCGGGTGCTGCTGCGATTCCTCGTGCTCGGAGCCGCGGCCGCCAGCTTGCTGCTGGCGGGCTGCCGCAAGCCCCACGTGGTCTTCTACCGCAACTCGTACTACGAAAAGATGGGCCACGAGCAGGCCCAGGCCGACTTCCGCGCCTGCCTGGCCGAGGCGGAGGCCGCGGGCACCGAGGCCGGCAAGGCGGCCGAGGTCGCCCGCCAGGCCGGCGAGGGCGCCGTGACGGGGGCCGCGGTGGGCGGGGTGGTCGGCAGCATCCGCGGCCGGCCCGGCCAGTCGGCGGCGGCGGGCGCGGCGGGCGCGGCCACCTTCGCGATCGTCCGCGGCGCGCTGCGCTGGCGCGACCTGAACCCCGTGACGCGCCGCTACGTGGAGATCTGCCTGCGCAATCAGGGCTACCAGCCGGTGGGCTGGAAGTAGCGCCGACGGCGCCGGGCCGGACGGCGTATCATCGCAGCCGGGCCAGCCACACACACCGGGAGGGGTCTCGATGCGTCTCGCAGCCTTCGGCCTTCAGGTCGCCCACGTCGATCTCGCGCGCGGCAGCTTCGAGGTGCGCCCCGCCCCCGAGGCCTGGGTGCGCAGCTACATCGGCGCGCGCGGGCTCGGTGTCCGCTACGTCTTCGAGGCGGGCGCCGACGTCGACCCGCTCGGTCCCGACAACGTGCTGTGCTTCATGAACGGTCCGCTCACCGGCTCCGAAGCCAGCATGAGCGGCCGCTGGGCCTGCGTCACCAAGTCGCCGCTCACCGGGACGGTGACCGACAGCCACCAGGGCGGCTGGAGCGGGGCGCGCCTGCGCTGGGCCGGCTTCGACGGGCTGGTGTTCGAGGGCCGCGCCGAGCGCCCGGTCTACGCCTTCGTCGAGGACGGCCGGATCGAGCTGCGCGATGCGTCCGCGGTGTGGGGCCAGGGCATCCACGCCACGATCGCGTTCTTCCAGGAGCGCTACGGGGCGAAGCACCTCTCGGTCAACGCGATCGGCCCGGCCGGGGAGCGCGGCAACCGCTTCGCCGCCTGGCTGAACGAGGACGACCGCGCCTTCGGCCGCGGCGGCACCGGCGCGGTGGGCGGCGCCAAGAACCTGAAAGCGATCGTGATCCGCGCCGGTCTCGCCAAGAGCGACGTCGACGACTCCGACGCCTGGAAGCGCGTGCGCCGCGAGGCGCTCGACGTGATCCGCGACGAGGTCAACATCACCAGCCCGCGCAAGGGCGGTCTGTCGGTCTACGGCACCAACGTGCTGATGAACGTCACCAACCGCATCGGCGCGCTCGGCACCCGCAACAGCCAGACCACCTCGTTCGGCGCGCGCGCCGAGAAGATCAGCGGCGAGGCCGTGAAGGAGACGATCCTGGTCGACGACCCCACCTGCCACGCCTGCCCCGTGGCGTGCAAGAAGGAGGTGGAGATCCCCGACGGCCCGTGGAAGGGGCTGCGCATGGAGAGCGTCGAGTACGAGCCGGCCTGGTCGCTCGGCGCCAACTGCGACAACGACGACGTCGCCTCGATCGCCAAGATGATCGACCAGAGCAACGACCTCGGCATGGACCCGATCGAGCTGGGCAACGTGCTGTCGATGTACATGGAGGCCACCGAGCGCGGCTGGGCCGGCGAGGGCGGCGGGCTGGCCTGGGGCGACACCGAGGCGATGGTGCAGCTGACCGACGCCATCGGCCGCTGCGAGGGATCGGCCGGCGAGCTGCTGGCCCAGGGCACGGCGCGCGCCGCCGCGGGGCTCGGACACCCGGAGATCGCGATGGCGGTAAAGGGCCAGGCGGTGCCGGCCTACGACCCGCGCGGCCTCAAGGGGATGGGACTGGGCTATGCGACCAGCAACCGCGGCGCCTGCCACCTGCGGGCGTACACAGCGGCGGCGGAGCTGGGCGTGGTGCCGGGCGAGGCGGAGCCGCTCGACCCGCTGGCCTGGCAGGGCAAGGGCGAGCTGGTGAAGGTCTTCCAGGACCTGCACGCCTTCTCCGACAGCCTCGACCTGTGCAAGTTCAGCGCGTTCGCCGAGGACGCCGGCCACTACGCCGCGCAGTACGCCACGGCGATGGGGGTCCCGTTCGATGCCGACGACGTGATGGCCGCCGGTGAGCGCATCTACAACCTCGAGCGCCATTACAACAACCTGGCGGGCTTCGGCGAGGGCTCCGACACGCTGCCCGCGCGCTTCACCGAGGAGGCGTCGACCGAGCCGGGCTCGCAGGGGCACGTCTCGGAGCTCGCCGAGATGCTCGAGGAGTACTACGCCGCGCGCGGCTGGCAGGGCGGCGTGGTGCCCGAGGCCAGGCTGCGCCAGCTCGGGGTGGTCTGATCCGCATCCGCGTGCGCTTCTACGCGACGTTCCGCCCCATCGTCGGCGGCCGCGAGGCCGAGCTGGCGGTGCCCGACGGCGGCACGGTGCGCGACCTGGTCGACGCGCTCGGGGCGCGCTGGCCCGAGCTGCTCGAGCACCTGCTCGACCCGGCGGGCGGCCCTTCGAAGCGCGCCAACGTCGTGGTGGACGGCCGCTTCGTGCGCTTCCTGCCCAAGGGACTCGACACGCCGCTCCCGCCCGAGGCCGAAGTCGATTGCTTCCCGGCCGTCGCGGGCGGCTGACCCGACCGACGAAGAGGGGGATCCCATGCTCCGCCGTGTGCTGCTCGTCCTGCTCGCCCTGATCGTGCTCGCCGCTGCCGGCTTCTGGCTGCTGGCGTCGGGCCGGCTCGGTCGCCACGAGGGCCCGGGCGTCGTGACGGCGACGGCCCGGCCGGCCGCCGAGACGGCCGCGCGGGTGCGCACGGTGGCGGAGGCCGCGCGCGCGGCGGGCGTCCCCGACGCCAAGCAGGTCCTGTTCGGCGACCTGCACGTCCACACCACCTTCTCGACCGACGCCTTCCTGTTCAGCCTGCCGGCGCTCGGCGGCGAGGGCGCCCACCCGCCCGCCGACGCCTGCGACTTCGCGCGCTACTGCTCGGCGCTCGACTTCTGGTCGATCAACGACCACGCCGAGGGCATGACGCCGGCCCACTGGAGCGAGACGATCGACTCGATCCGCCAGTGCAACGCCGTCGCGGGCTCGGCGAGCGACCCCGACACGGTGGCCTTCCTGGGCTGGGAGTGGACCCAGGTGGGCGACCGGCCGGAGACGCACTTCGGCCACAAGAACGTGGTGCTGGCGCACACCGAGGACGCACGCATCCCGGCGCGCCCGATCGCCTCGCGACGGGCCGAGAACGTGCTGGCCGCGCCGGGTCCGCTGACGCGCGCCTTCGTGGCGCTCTCGCTGCGCTCGCAGCGCGGCCTCGAGCTGGGCCGCTACTTCGCGGAGCTGGCCGCCCGCGAGCCCTGCCCCGACGGCGTCCCGGTGCGCGACCTGCCGCCCGACTGCCACGAGAGCACCGCCACGCCGGGCGAGCTGTTCGCGAAGCTCGACGACTGGGGCCACGACGCGCTGGTGATCCCGCACGGCACCGCCTGGGGCTGGAGCGCGCCCAAGGGCGCCGACTGGGTGCACCAGATGACGCCCGAGCAGCACGACCCCGCGCGCCAGAACCTGGTGGAGGTCTTCTCGGGCCACGGCAACGCCGAGGAGTACCGCGACTGGCGCGAGGCCGAGCTGGACGCGGCGGGCAACCGGAGCTGCCCCGCGCCGAGCCCCGGCTACCTGCCCGGCTGCTGGCAGGCCGGCGAGCTGGTCCGCGCGCGCTGCGCGGCGGCAGGCGAGTCGGACGCGGAGTGCGAGTCGCGCGCGGCCGAGGCGAGGCAGATCCACGTCGACGCCGGCAACGAGGACTTCCTGACCGTGCCGGCCGCGCAGCCCGAGGACTGGCTCGACGCCGGCCAGTGCACCGACTGCTTCCTGCCCGCCTTCAACCTGGTGCCGCGCATGAGCGTGCAGTACGCGCTGGCGCGCGCCAACTTCGACGCACGCGACGCCGCCGGGCGCCCCTTCCGCAAGCGCATGGGCTTCATCGGCTCGAGCGACAACCACACGGCCCGGCCCGGCACCGGCTACAAGGAGTTCGACCGGCGCGCGGCGATGACCGACGCGGCGGGCCTGCTCGAGCCCTCCAACAACCCGCTCTTCAGCCGCCCGGCGCAGCAGCCCGAGCCGCGCGCCGTGCCGGTGCCCGACCCGCCGCCGGGCTTCGCGGGCCGCGACACCGAGCGCGGCGTCTCGTTCCTCTACACCGGCGGACTGGTCGCGACCCACGCCGCCGGCCGCTCGCGCGAGGCCGTCTGGGACGCGCTCGAGCGCCGCGAGGTCTACGCCACCAGCGGCGACCGCATCCTGCTCTGGTTCGACCAGGTGAACGCGCCCGACGGCCGCCGCGTCCCGATGGGCGGCGAGACGACCATGACTGGCACGCCGCGCTTCGAGGTCCGCGCCGTGGGCGCGTTCCACCAGAAGCCCGGCTGCCCCGAGTCGAGCCATCAGGGACTGACGCCCGAGCGCCTGGCGCGGCTCTGCCACGACGAGTGCTACCACCCGAGCGACGAGCGCAAGCTGATCACGCGGATCGAGGTGGTGCGCATCCGCCCGCAGATCCGCCCCGACGAGCCCGTGGGCACGCTGGTCGAGGACCCCTGGCTGCGCCTGCTCTGCCCCGCCGACCCGACTGGCTGCCGCGTGGCCTTCGACGACCCCGAGTTCGCCCGCGACGGCCGCGACACGCTCTACTACGTGCGCGCCATCCAGGAGCCCAGCCCCACCGTGAACGGCGACACGCTGCGCTGCGAGCGCGACGCCGAGGGCCGCTGCGTGCGCGCCGACCCGTGCTTCGGCGACTGGCGCACCCCGCCCGACGACGACTGCCTGGCCGACGCCGAGGAGCGCGCCTGGTCGTCGCCGATCTGGGTGGACTGGGCGGGGTGAGCCGGGCAAGCGCCACTTCGAGGCCGGGGGCAGCCAGGTCGACGAGGCCGCGCGGCCCGCAAGTCATTGGAACAGAGATAGAAATCATTGACATCTTGACGTTGACAAAAAGGGGCATCATGATGCCTCAGTGCGCACCACCCTGACACTCGAGGACGATCTCGCTCGGCGGCTGCGCGAGCTGGCGCGCCGCCGCGGCATCTCCTTCAAGGCGGCCGTCAACGAGACGCTGAGGCGAGGGCTGAGCGTCCAGCTCGCCTCGGAAGAGGCGCCGCCCTATCGCGTGAAGCCCTACCGAAGCGACCTGCGCCCGGGTGTGGATCCCTTGCGACTCAATCAACTCGCCGACGACCTCGAGACCGAGCCGAAGGAGCGCGGGCCGGCGTGATCGTCCCGGACGTCAACCTCCTGGTCTACGCCCACAACGAAGCGATGCCCCAGCACGCCCGCGCGAGAGCCTGGTTCGAAGAGTCCGTCACGGAAGGGCTCGTCGGTCTGCCCTGGGTCAGCGCGCTCGGCTTCGTTCGCCTGTCCACCCATCCCAGTGTCATGTCGAGTCCGCTGCCGCCCCTTGCCGCGCTCGAGTACGTCGAAGACTGGCTCGCGCGCGAGACGGTGCGCATCCTCGAGCCCGGCCCGCGGCACCTCTCGATCCTGCGCGAGCTCATGGGCGCGACGAACCTCGGCGGCAGTCTGACCACGGACACGCACCTCGCCGCCATCGCCATCGAGCACCAATGCGAGCTGCACTCGAACGACGCCGATTTCAGGCGCTTTCCGGGGCTGCGCTGGCGGGATCCACTCGCGTAGTGGGGCCAGACGGGGCCCGGCTTTACGGAGTCGCGCTCCAGTGGCAACCTCCCGCGCGTGACCGTCTCCGCCATCATTCCCAACTACAACTCCGGGAAGTACCTGCGGGAAGCGATCGAGAGCGTCCTCGACCAGTCGACCCCCGTCGACGAGCTCGTCGTCGTCGACGACGGCTCGACCGACGGCTCGGGGGAGATCGCAGCCTCGTACGACCGCGTCCGCGTCATCCGCCAGCCCAACGCCGGGGTGAGTGCAGCGCGGAATCGCGCGCTCGGGGAGATCACGGGCGACCTCGTGATCTTCCACGACGCCGATGATCGCCTGCTTCCCAACGCCGTCGCGGACGGTCTCGCAGCGATCCGCGAGCGGCCCGAGGTCGGCTTCGTGTTCGGCTTCTCGCGACCGATCGACGCCAACGGCTCGCTACGGCCGATTGCACCCGCCACGCCACGGGACGAGGTCGGGTTCGCCGACCTGCTGAGAGGCCGGGCCCTCGTCCCGCCCTCGGCCGCGCTGTTCCGCTGCGACGCCGTCCGCGAGGTCGGCGGCTTCCGGAGCGAGATCTTCGCCGAGGACTACGATCTCTATCTGCGCATCGCCCGGCGCCATCCGATCCACTGCCACAACCAGCTCGTCGTCGAGTATCGACGGCACGGCGAGAACGCGAGCGAGATCAGCTCCTGCCGCATGTTCCAGGGCACGCTCGACGCGCTGGAGGCGGAGCGCGACGCCGTGGCCGGAAATGCCGAGCTGCTCGCGGCGCTCCACGAGGGCCGCCGGCACTGGGCGCAGGTGTTCGGTCCCGGGATGGCTCGCGAGACGCTTCGCCTGCTCCGGCGCCGTCGGCTGAGCGAGGCCGGACGCGCCCTCGGCATGGTCTTGCGGCACGACCCGGCCGCGCTGCCGAGGGAGATCCTGGCCCTGGTCAGGGGCTGACGCCGCCGCGCTTCCAGAGCTCCCAGGGCGCCGATTCGCGCTCGTTGAGGTCGTCGAGACGGCGCTTGTCCTTGAAGGTGTCCATGCAGGTCCAGAAGCCGTTGAACGGATGCGCCATGAGCTGCTTGTCGCGGATCAGGCGCTGGAACGGCTCCTCGACCAGCTCCTCGCCCTCGCCGAGGTAGTCGAAGATCTCCTTGCGGAAGATGAAGTAGCCGCCATTGATGCGGATGTCGGAGGCGCCGACGTCCCGGATGCTCGTGACGAGGCCATCGGGCTCGACCGAGACGACGTGGAAGGTGCTCGTCGGCCTCACGAGGACGAAGCTCCCGACGCGGCCACTCGCCAGGAACGACTCGGTGTAGGCGTCGAGTGCCAGGTCCGTGAGGCCGTCGCTGTAGTTCGCATGGAACCAGTCCTCGCCCTCGAGGTGGCGCTGCACGGCCTTCAGGCGCTCGCCTACGTTGGCGGCGAGGCCGGTGTCGCAGAAGGTGATCTTCCAGTCCTGGACGTCGCTGCCGAGCAGCGTCACGTCGCGACTGCCGGCGTCGAGCACGAAGTCGTTCGACAGCCACTCCTCGTAGTTCAGGAAGTAGTCCTTGATCGCCTCGGCCTTGTGCCCGAGGCACAGGACGAAATCGCGGTGCCCGAAGTGCGCGTAGTAGCGCATCACGTGCCAGAGGATCGGCCGATAGCCGATCTTCACCATGGGCTTGGGAATCGTCTCGGAGTAGTCGCGGAGCCGCATCCCCTCGCCCCCGCAGAACAGGACCACCTTCACGTCGTCGCCTCCACCAGCAGGCCGCACGCCTCGAGCGTCTCCGCCGCCACGCGGACCTGGTCGAAGCGTAGACCCGAGCGCTCCGCGATGTCCAACAAGCTGTGGCGTCCGTCGGAGAGGTTCAGCACCCAGAGGAGTCCCATTTCCGCCGCACCTCCGTCGTCACGGTCGGCGAGGGCCCGATACACCCCTCTTCGGCCGAGCTGCGGCTCGGCTTTCGGGTTCTGATTGACGAACCGGCCATCGCGCTCGAGGATCTCGAGCCCGGCGAGAAGAACGGCCAGGGAATCCTCGAGGGCGTCCGGCTTCACGAAGCTCAGGTCGTCGGCGGAGCTGTGGTACTCGGGGAACTCTCCATGCGGCGTTCGCATCAGGCAGCCCACCGGGAGATCGAAGCCCGGCGAGCAGAACTGCCGCTCGTCGTACCCGTAGGGCGAGAAGTCGCGGACCCGCCCCCGCGAGGCGAGCACGTGGGCGAATGCCCGATCGACGTCGGCGTCGCCGCGGCGGCTCCGCTTGTAGGTCGGCGCGCCGCCGTCGCCGACCAGCGTGACGACGAGTCCGTGGGAGATCCCGGGGAGGCAGTCCTCGTTCTGCGCGAGCCAGGCGATCGCCCCGATCGTCACGGGGGCGAAGAGCAGCCGATAGGAGAAGCGCGTGCGCCGCCGCGCGAGGTAGCGGCCGAGCATCGTGAGCAGCGAGATCCCCGACAGGTTGTCGTTGCAGAGCGAAGGGTGGCAGACGTGCGCCGACAGCAGCACTTCGCGCTCCGTGTCGCCCGGGATCCTCACCTCGCCGTAGCTGAGGCTCCCCGGCTCCAGGCTGGAGTCGATGTAGACCTCGTACTCCCCGTCCTCGAGGCGCTCGAGCTCGCGATGGGTCAGGCAGAAGCCCCAATCCTCGGCGTAGACCGAGCTGCGATACGGGGTCCAGTCGGGATGCTCGGGAAGCGAGTGGAGGTGCGGCCGGAGCTCCTCGAGCGTCATCCTCGCCTTCACCGGCAGGCTGTAGCCCACCACGTGGAGGTTGCAGTCCCGGAAGTCGACCACGGTCTCACCCCGCGGGCCCTTGATCCAGGCCTCGCGAATGCGCCACTCCCGCGGGATCTCCCAGTCGAGCACGGGCGTTCCGGTTGGCAGCTCGTGGATCTCGAGCTGGCAGTCCGGCGCGAGACGGTCTGCGACGATCCGAAGCGTGTCGCGCACGCCCGGCCCCGTGGTGCTGCGACAGATCGGGTAGAGCTCCTCGATCCAGCCGTGCATGGTGCGACCCGGGGACGAGACCGCGACGAGCCGCGAGAGATCGGCGACCCCGAGCGGGGTCACAGCCCGATCCCCGCGTAGCGGGCGATCTGGCTGCGGTCGAGCATGCGTCGTCCGTCGACGACGAGCGGCTGCGGCGAGAGCGTTCGCAACAGCTCCGGCAGGCGCTGGAACTCGTCCCAGCGCGTCACCACCACCAGCGCGTCGCTGTCGCACACCGCCTCTTCGAGGCGATCGCAGATCTCGAGCGCCGGCCCGAACACGCCCCGGGCTTCCTCCCGAACGACCGGATCGTAGGCGCGCACCCGCGCGCCGGATTCCTGCAGCGCCTGCACGATCGGGATCGCGGGCGACTCCCGGGTGTCGTTGGTGTCCGGACGGAACGAGAGTCCGAGCACCGAGATGCGCTTGCCGGCCAGGTCCGCGAGCTCGCGCTCCAGCAGGCGGATGAGCTCGGGTGGCTGGTGGCGGTTCACCTCGAGGACGGCTTCGAGCAGGGGCATCGGCCTGCCCCAGGCCGCGCCATGCGCGATCAAGGCCGCGACGTCCTTGGGGAGGCAGCTGCCGCCGAACCCGCATCCCGCCTCGAGGAACGAGGCGATCGGAGCCGTGCGCCCCCGTCCGGGCCCCTCCTGCAGGGTCAGGTAGCGACTGAGGTGCAGACCCCGGCTCACGTCGACGGTGTCGATCCCGCCGACCGCGGCGCCGAGGTTCGCGAGCTCGTTGGAGAACGAGATCAGCGTGGCGAGCAACGCGTTCGACGCGTACTTGATCATCTCCGCCGTGCCGGGGTCGGTTCGCACGACCGGCACACCGTCGAACGAGGCATAGAGGCGCTCGATCGCGTCGCAGCTGCGCGCGTCGATGCCCCCGACGACGATGCGATCGGGCTCCATGAAGTCGCTCACCGCCTCGCCCTCGGTGAGGAACTCCGGGTTCGTCCCGAGGCCGAAGCCCGTTCCGGCCACCCGTCCCGACGCGCCCTCGACGGCGCTGCGGACGACGCGGTCCGTGGTTCCGGGCACCACGGTGCTCTTCACGACGACGACGTGATAGTCCGCCTTGGCTGCGAGCGCCTCCCCGACCTGGCGTGCGGCCGCCTCCACGGAGCGCAGGTCGATGCGTGCGCCGTCGAAGGGCGTGTCGACCGCGATCAAGGTGAGCTCGGTTGCGGCCACGGCCTCGGCGGTGTCCGTGGTCGCGCGGATCCGCACGCCAGCGTGACGCTCGAGGAGCGCCTCGAGACCCGGCTCGAAGATCGGCAGCTCCGCCCGATTCACCTGGTCGACGCGGGCGGCGTCGAGGTCGACGCAGACCAGATCGTGCCCCTTCTCCGCCAGGCACGCACTCGTCACGAGGCCGACGTAGCCCGCGCCGATCACGGAAACCCGCATCATGCCTCCTCGGAGACGGGGTTGTCGCGGTACCAGAGCAGGCAGCGGCGCAGCGCCTCATCGAGCGGCATGCAGGGCTCGTAGCCGAGCTCCTGGCGGGCCTTGTGGATCACGGGGCAGCGCCTCGCGGGGTTGTCGACGAGGTAGTCGGCGTCGCTGCTCGCCGTCTGCCGGACGATCCGCCCCCCGTAGCCGAAGAGCTCGCCGGCGATCTCCACGAGCCGAGTCGCCAGATCGTGGACCGAGATCTCGGGAGACTCGACGCCCACGTTGTACGGCTCCCCGGGGCGCCCGCGCACCAGCACCTTGTAGTAGCCGACGACCGCGTCGGCGACGTAGCAGAAGGTCCGCTTCGGCCCGCCGTCGGAGAGCATGACGATGTCCTCGCCCGCCAGGATGTTCCGCGCGAAGTCGGGAAGCACGCGACGATCGGTGATCTTCAGTCCCGGGCCGATGTTGTTGAACGGACGGGCGATCTTCACCGGCACACCGTGCTGGTGCGCGAAGTTCACGCAGAGCGTCTCCCCGTAGCGTTTCGCCTCGTCGTAGCAGGCACGCGGGCCGGTACAGGAGACGTAGCCCCGGTAGTCCTCGGGGGTCGGGATGTGCTCGGGCGTCGGATCGCCATAGATCTCGCTCGACGAGAAGAAGACGATCCCGCGGACCGGGTGTCCGCGCTCCGCTTGCGCTCGGGCACGATCGAGCAGGGTCCGGAGACCGCCGACGTTGGCGTCCATCGTACCGATCGGGTCGCGGCGGTAGTAGGTCGGAGACGCGATCGAAGCCGCGTGGAAGATCCAGTCCGGGTCCGCGTAGGCGTCGGAGAGCGGCTGCCGGATGTCGTGCTCGATCAGCTCGAGGTTCGGATCGCCTTCGAGCCCGGCGAGCCACGACGGCTTTCCCCGCAAGTAGCCGTCCAGGACAGTGACCGTCACGGGCGCCGACGGGGTGCGCGTTCGGTTGTAGTGAAGCGCCGCCTGGACGAGGTAGTAGCCGAGGAAGCCGGCACCGCCGACCACCCACAGCCGGGTCCCGGCGAGCTGCTCGAGCTCGGCCGTGAGCGCGTCGCAGATGGCGTCGAGGTCGGTGCGAACGACCTCTGCCGCCGTGTCCAACGGGTCCCCCATCAGACCTCCACTAGGAAAGCACCTCGACACGGGGAATGGGCACCACCCAGCGACCTCCCCAATCGCGGATGTAGGAAGTGTATCGGACCACTTCGTCGACGATGTTCCAGGGCAGGACGAGCAGGTAGTCCGGCTTCGTCTCCGCAATCCGCTCGGGCGCCCGGATCGGAACGCGGACGCCGGCGAGGTACTTGCCCTGCTTGTACGGGTTCCGGTCCACGGTGTACTCGACGAGGTCCGAGCGGATTCCGCAGTAGTTGAGGAGCGTCACGCTCTTGCCGGGCGCGCCGTACGCGGCGATCCGCTTGCCGGAGCGCCGGGCCTGGAGCAGGAACTCGAGGAGCTGCCAACGGGTCTCGGCGACCCGCTCGCCGAAGTCGAGATAGCCGTCGATGCGGTCCAGCCTGGCGCGGCGCTCGTCCGCCCGAACCTTCTCGACGCCCGCACCGACGGGTTGCAGGGGATCCGCGGCGTGGCGCGCGAAGATCCGCAGCGAGCCGCCGTGATTCGGGATCTCCTCGACGTCGAAGACCTGCAGCCCGTGCATCGCGAAGGCCCGCTCCACCGCTCCGAGCGTGAGGTAGGAGAAGTGCTCGTGGTAGATCGTGTCGAACTGGTTCCCCTCGATCAGTCTGCGCAGGTGCGGGAACTCCATCGTGATGATCCCGGACTCGGCCAGGACGAGCTTCATGCCGCCGATGAAGTCGTTCAGGTCGGGGACGTGGGCCAGCACGTTGTTGCCGACGAGCAGATCCGCCCGGCCGGACTCGCGGACCAGCGCGTCTGCCGTATCCCGGCCGAAGAAGCGGACCGTCGTCGGAATGCCCTTGGCGATCGCCGCCTCGGCCACGTTCGCGGCCGGCTCCACCCCGAGGACGCGGACGCCCAGCGCGAGGAAGTGCTGGAGCAGGTAGCCGTCGTTGCTCGCGATCTCGACCACGCGACTCTCGCTCCCCAGACCCAGCCTGGCCACCATGGCTTCGGCGTAGCTCCGGGCCGCGTCGACGAGCGTGTCGACGTACGAGGAGAAGTACGCGTACTCGGTGAAGATCTCGTCGGGGCTCACGTACTCACCGAGCTGCACGAGCAGGCACTCGTCGCAGACCCGGACGTGGAGCGGGTAGAAGGTCTCTCCCCGCTCGAGCTCGCTCGCCTCCGTGTGCGTCTGGCAGAGCGGAGACATGCCCAGATCCACGAAGGTGCGTTCGAGGATCGCTCCGCACAGTCTGCAGCGCGTCGGCGTCTCGACGTCCGCCACGTCAGCCGACCCGCAGCTTTCGCGCATGGAACCCCTCCGCGTAGCCGCTCGGGGCGCCGCATTCCATCCCGCGCAGACGCATCAGCCCCTTGAACACCTCGTCGTCGAACCAGTGGCGGTCGCGCTGACTCGCGAAGTGCTCCCGGAGCAGACGGCACTTCTTCTCGCAGACCTCCGCGTCGAGGGCGAAGAACGCATTGCACGGCGCGAGGTCCCCATCGTACTTGGGAATCTCGTACTCGAGGATCGCGTGGTCCCGGAAGGTGTTCCACGTGAGCTCCGAGATCAGCCGATGATCCTGGTGGCGATCGTTGCCGGCGTGCGTGAGGATCAGGTCGGGGTCGAAGGGCTTCAGACCTTCGACGCTCTGCTTGATCTCGCGGTGCTGGGTGGGGAAGTACGACTCCTCGAAGCCGAGCACCGCGATCTCCTTCTCCTTGGCCGAGCCGAGGAAGGACTCCGCGCTCGCCCTGGCCTCCGCGGCGCGAACCCCGGTGCCGCTGAAGACCACCCAGCGCACGCGAAGCTCCGAGTACCGATCGAGGAGGGAGAGGACCGCGCCCCCACAGCCGATCTCGATGTCGTCGCTGTGCGCACCCATCACGAGCAGGTCGAGCTCGCCGGTCACGTCGAGAGTGAGGGGAAGCACCGGTCTCCTCCGCCGCGCGACGAAACGAGGCGCTAGACGTGTTCGGGTCCGCGCAGGATCTCGCCCGCGCGCAGCTGGAGCCGCTCCACGCGCTCCGCGAGCGCTGGCGTCGGTGACATGCCGAGGGCCTCGAGAATGGCGCGCCAGCGGTAGGCGACGTCGTGTCGACGCATCGATTCCGCGACGTTGCGGCGCCGCATGCCCTCGACGCGCTCCGGACTCGAATCGAGTTCCTCGAGCAGGGCCCGGATCCGCGCCGGATCGTCGTCGATCGCAACCACGGATTCGGGCCAGCCGAAGAGCTCCTCGAACTCCGCGTTCCGCGGCACGACGCCGATCATGATCGCGCCGCCGGCCGCGGCCTCGAAGTAGCGCGGACCGATCTCCTCCTGCACGCCGGTGTGCTCTGCGAGATCCGCCTTCGCGATGTCGACGACGAAGTAGCGCGACCGACCGACGAACTCCGCGAGTCGCTGGCGGTGCTCCACGGCATCGAACACCGCCGTGGGGATCGAGGTGTCGAAGAGGTAGAAGCGACCGCTGTCGGCGGTGACCTTTCGCAGCGCGTCGTGAAGCGCCTCTCGATGTCGGCCCATGAAGTAGACGTCGATGACGCGCTCCAGATTCCGGTCGAAGGGGCAGAAGCGCTCCGTATCGAGCGACGGCGGCAGGTAGTGGCAGGGCCGCCCCGTCAGCTCGGCGAGCGCCTCGACCGCCCCGCGGCACGACGTGAAGAGATGATCGAAGCGCCGCAGCATCGCGATCTCGCCCGTGCGATCGGCCAACCCGTGCGCCCAGACCTCGTCGACGCTGCAGGCCGACTGCCGAGCCGCGTCGAGGAAGCGCGAGAGCGGCTGGAAGCGACACAGCTCGCGCGTCGAGTGGACCGACACGAAGAAGAGCTCGTAGCCGCCCGGCGTCGGGCCCGCGGCCGGCCAGCGACGGAAGGCGCGCGGCAGCACGGTTTCGGCCTTCGCCAGCTGGCGCGGCCACGGCGTCGCGCGGCCGTCGATCAGGTCGACGCCGTCGAGACGGCTCACGACGTCTTCGAACTCGACGGTGCCGCAGCGCGACACCCTCGGGGAGGCCCGGCGCAGGGTCCCGATCAGGATCCTCGGCGACTCGTGTGTCCGGTCGTCCAACGATGCCTCTTTGCACCCAGGTGGAGAGCTGTTCGGGAGCCCCTGAAGCCGCGCTTCCGGGTGGCCATCATACGTCCCCCACGGGCGCCGCTGCAATGGACGCCCCACCGGGAAGCGCCCTCTCGGCTGCTCACTCCATCGGTGCCCGTGAAGCTGGCTAGAGTTTCGGTGTGGCCTGGTCTTGGCTTGAGAGGTGCGGGTCGTTGAGGCGTGGGCGCAGATGCCCCTGGGGGAGCGTCGTCGAACGCTCGGACCGCCACCTGGGCGGGGGGCTCGGATGAGGAGCGGGCGGGGGCGCGGCATCTTGATCCGCGTCCTGGTCGTCGGACTCGCCCTGCTCCTGCTCGAGGGGGCCGCCAGCTTCCTGGTCTTTGCGTGGAAGGCGCGCATGACCTTCTGGCCGCCGACTCCCGAGCGCTCGCACACGGTCTACGACCCCGAGCTGGGCTGGGTCGGCGCCGCCGGCACCACGGCCCGCAACGTCTACGGACCGGGGCTCGACGTGACCACCAACGGGCAGGGGTTCCGGAACCGCCGCGACTTCGGGCGACGCGTTCCCGACGGGCGGATTCGGGTCATCGCGCTCGGCGACTCGTTCACGCTCGGCCACGACGTCGCAGACGACGACAGCTGGCCCGCGCGGATGGAGGCGTGGTGTGCCGGCGTCGAGGCACCCAACATGGGTCAATCGGGATACGGCATCGATCAGAGCTATCTCTGGTACCTCCGCGACGGCCGCCCGCTCGACCATCACGTGCTGGTGTTCTCGATCATCGCGCTCGACATCGATCGCACCCGGCTCTCGAGGATGATTCTCTACGGCAAGCCGGTGCTCCGGATCGTCGATGGGGAGCTCGTCGCACGGAACGTGCCCGTCCCGCGCGGCCCCTACGTCTGGCCGGTGCTCACCCAGAACCTGCGGCTGCTCTGGAATCTCCGCAGCGTCGAGCTCGTGCAGACGCTGGTCGACCGGTTCGGGTCGCCGGCTCCCGGGGATCCGTGGGCCGTCGGCGAGAGCGAGGCGCGAGAGCTCGCGACCGCGATCTTCGAGGACCTCCAGCGTCGAACGGCCGCCAACGGCGTCCGCATGCTGCTGGTCCATCTCCCGCATCTGTCGCGAAGCGACCCGTCGATGCTCTCGACGCCGCCCCGCACCGCGATGGAGGCGATCCGAGGCGCAGCCGAGCTCGGCATCGAGGTGCTCGACCTCACGCCCGCGTTCGAGGCGATTCCCGACCCCGAGCGCCGCTCGCTCTTCATCGAGGGCAGTCGCCTGGAGGGAGCGGGGCGGCACTACTCGGCCGCAGGCAACGACTTCGTCGCGCGCCGGATCGCGTCGGCACTCGTCGACCGGAGCTGGATCCCCGCACCGGCCTGCGACGTCGAGGCGATGCGCGAGGCCGGGCGCTGACCCCGTCGCTCGTGAGCTCGCCCGTGACGGCGCGGGCTGCGCCACGGGCGTCCGGCTCAGATCAGGTCGCCGTAGAGCTCCCTCTCGCACTCCGGGCAGATGGTGTGGGTGAACTCCGCGCCCGTGTGAGTCCTGACGTAGCCCTCGACGGCGGTCCAATCGCCTTCCTCCTCCCGGATCCTCTTGCAGGCCGCGCAGATCGGGACGAAGCCGCTCAAGACCCGAGTCAGGGCGTCCTCGAGTCGGGCGGCGGTGCGCCGCCAGCCCATCACCAGATAGGCGAGGCCGCCCACGAGACCCATGGCGAGAGCCGTGAGCGCCAGGAGGACGTTCCGCGCCGAGCGGACCGTCGCGAGCGCCTCGTCGCGATCGATCTCGGTGGTGATGCCGAGGTCGAGATCGCTGTCCCAGAGCCAGGCGCCGAT
>JASJBO010000389.1 GCA_030066475.1 Myxococcota bacterium | reverse complement strand
CCGGCCGCGAAGTCGCCCGCGCGGAAGTGTCCGAACATCACGTCCTCGAGGATGCGCTTGGCGATGACGTCGGGCACCACGCCCTCGAGCCCGTAGCCGACCTCGACGCGCGCCTGGCGGTCCTGCGACGCGACGAGGATCAGCAGGCCGTTGTCGGCGCCCGCCTGGCCGAGCTGCCAGTCCTCGACCACGCGCAGCGAGAACGATTCGATCGGCTCGCCCTCGAGCGAGGCCACCGTGAGCACGGCGATCTGGTGCGACGTCTCGGCCTCGAAGCGCGCCAGCTCGTCCTCGAGGCGCCGCTCGCGCGCGGCCGGGATCAGTCCGGCCGTGTCGTTCACGCGCGCGCGCAGGGCAGGGACCGGGAGCTCGGCGCGGGCGGGAGCGGCCGCGGCCAGCGCGGCCAGCACGAGCAGCGCGGCGCGCCTCAGAACTCCACCTGGGGCGGCTCCTCGGTGCCGGGACGCGCCTCGAAGTTCGGGCGCACCTCGGCTCCGAGCAGGAAGCGCGCGGTCAGGTTGGTGGGGAAGAACCGCACCAGCTTGTTGTAGTCGGCGACCGCATCGATGTAGCGCTTGCGCGCAACCGCGATGCGGTTCTCGGTGCCCTCGAGCTGTGCCTGCAGGTCACGGAAGCCCTGCGTCGCGGTGAGCTGGGGATAGCGCTCCACCGTGACCAGCAGGCGCGACAGCGCACTCGACAGCTCGCCCTGCGCTGCCTCGAAGCGCCGGAACGCCTCGGGGTCCTCCAGCAGCTCGGGCGTGGCCTGGATGCCGCTGGCCCGCGCGCGGGCGTTCACCACGGCCTCGAGCGTGTCGCGCTCGAAGTCGGCCGCCCCCTTCACCGTGGCCACCAGGTTCGGCACCAGGTCGGCCCGGCGCTGGTACTGGTTGCCGACCTCCGACCACGCCGCCTTCACCTGCTCGTCGGCGCCCTGGATGCGGTTGTAGCCGCAGCCCGCGAGGGCCGTTGCGAGCAGCCCGGCCGCCATCGCACGCGCCAGCGTTCCCATCGGCCCCCCCTGCTGAAGACGCGGCGAGTGTACCGGCCGCGGCCGCGGGCGCCGCGGGCCCGCCTCAAGCCGGCGCGCGCCCCGGCCGATCGGGGAGGACGTGAAGCGCGATCTCAGCTGCCCGGTGTGCCACGCGGACCTGCCCCTCGGCGACGAGAAGCCGGGAGACGAGGTGTTCTGCACCTACTGCGGGGCTCCCTGCCGCCTCGTCGGCAAGGAAGACGACCCCGAAGAGTGGGACGCGGAGGAAGACTTCTAGTCCGGCCTGATGGACTTCGCTCGCCTGCGGCTCGCTGCGCGCTCCGGCTTTGCCTCCGCTTGCGCGGGCGGCGTCGGTGCTTCGAGAGGGCGGTTTGCTGGGGCGAAGACGGCCCGATGGACTTCGCTCGCCTGCGGCTCGCTGCGCGCGCCTTCGGCGCTTGCGGGTGCTTCGGTCGGGGTTCGAGGAGGTGGGCTACGGATCGGCTTGCCAGACGGGCAGGCGGTCCCCGTGTTCGGCGAGGGGGAGGGCGTTGCGGTCGCGGTCGGAGAGGAGGGGGTCGGCGACGGGCCAGTCGATGCCGATCGCGGGGTCGTTCCACGCGACGACGATCTCGGTTTCCGGCGCGTAGACGTCCGAGCACTTGTACTCGAACTCGGCCACCTCGCTGGTGACGCAGAAGCCGTGGGCGAAGCCCTCCGGCAGGTAGAGCTGGCGGAAGTTCTCGGCCGAGAGCGACACGCCCACCCACTTGCCGAAGCTCGGCGAGCCGCGCCGCACGTCGACGGCGACGTCGAACACCGAGCCCGCGACCACGCGCACCAGCTTGGCCTGCGGGCGCTCGATCTGGGCGTGCAGCCCGCGCAGCGTGCCGCGTGTCGAGCGCGAGTGGTTGTCCTGCACGAAGCGGCTGGTGATGCCGCCGGCGTGGTACCTGTCCTCGCGGTAGGTCTCGAGGAAGAAGCCGCGCGCGTCGCGGTGCACGTCGGGCTCGACGATCACGACGCCGGGCAGCGCGGTGGGGCGGAACTCCACTCAGAGGATCTCGTGGGAGAGGCGCTCGAGGTACGCGCCGTAGCTCGACTTCTTGAGCGCGGCGCCGAGCCGCGCGAGCTGCACGCGGTCGATCCAGCCCTGGCGGTAGGCGATCTCCTCGATGCACGAGACCATCAGGCCCTGGCGCTCCTGGACGGTGTGGATGTACTCGGACGCCTGGATCAGCGACTCGTGGGTGCCGGTGTCGAGCCAGGCGGTGCCGCGCCCGAGCAGCTCGACGCGCAGCTTGCCGCGCTCGAGGTAGGCCAGGTTCACGTCGGTGATCTCCAGCTCGCCGCGGTCCGAGGGCTCGAGCCCGGCGGCGATGTCGACCACCTCGCCGTCGTAGAAGTAGAGGCCGACCACGGCGTACTGCGAGCGCGGCCGCGCCGGCTTCTCCTCGATGCCCAGTACGCGGCCCTCGGCGTCGAACTCCACCACGCCGTAGCGCTCGGGGTCGTTCACCCGGTAGCCGAACACGGTGGCGCCCGAGCCCTGCGAGGCGGCGCGCCGCAGCGTGTCGATCAGTCCGTGGCCGTGGAAGACGTTGTCGCCGAGGGCCAGCGCCACGCCGTCGCCGCCGATGAAGTCGCGCCCGATCAGGAAGGCCTGCGCGATGCCCTCGGGCGCGGGCTGTGCGGCGTAGGCGATCGACATGCCGAGCTCGCTGCCGTCGCCCAACAGGCGTTCGAACGACGGCAGGTCCTGCGGCGTGCTGATCAGCAGCACCTCGCGCACGCCGGCCAGCATCAGCGTCGAGAGCGGGTAGTAGACCAGGGGCTTGTCGTAGATCGGCAGGAGCTGCTTGCTCACGCCGCGCGTGATCGGGTGGAGCCGCGTGCCCGATCCGCCGGCCAGGACGATTCCCTTCATGGCGGCACACGATACTCGCTCGCAGCGGCGCCGGGTAGGCGCGCCGGCAGGCCCGCGGCAGGCGCCCGTGCGCAGCGTGTGCGCAGCTCGCCGCGCACGGCGGCTACGGCAGGAACTTCTCGGGCCGCTCGAGCTTCTGGGGCAGGTACTCGTCGATCACGTAGTTGAGTCCCCACTTGGCCAGCGCCTGCTGCTCGGCGCGCACCCCCATCTTGACCAGCTGCTCGAGCGCCTGGCGCCACTCCTTGTGGCGCTGGAAGAAGGGATCGTTCTTGAGCGCGTCCTTCGCCCGCTTCACGTCCACGTCCTTCAGCGGATGGGTCGGCAGCTCGTAGTCGACGATGTCCTGCGGCGTGACGCCCAGGAAGCGGGCGGTGGGCACGCAGAAGAAGCGGTTGATGTGCGCCGCCGAGCCCGAGCCCACCTTGAGCGTGCGGTAGATGTTCGCGACGCCATAGGGGTCGCAGTCGGTGAAGGCGTAGACGGGGAGCCCCTCCTCGTCCGCCAGGCGCCGGACGAAGCGCCGCACCGCTCGCGTGGGCACGCCGCCCATCTCGACCAGGATGCAGTTCGCCCGCTCCCAGAAGCGGTGGCTCTGCAGGCGCTGGAACATGCCGCCGGTCTCGACCAGCAGCACGAAGTCGGCCGAGGTCTCGAAGTCGAGCTCCTCGACCGAGGTCGGCACCGAGTAGGCGCCCGAGCCGAAGTTGCTGCAGTCGATGCGCGCGACGCGGCCCGTGGCGTCGCGGTCGATCACAAGGAGCGGCCCCGACACCGAGCCGCCGTGCTCCTCCGGATAGAAGCGCAGCTGCTCGCGCGCGATCGAGTCGACCGAGAAGAGCGCCTCGATGTCGTCCATCACGGTGTCCGACTCGACCTGCTCGTCGAACTTGGCGTCCTCCCAGTTCTTCGAGATGTAGTAGGCCTCCCGCTTGGTGGCGAAGTCGTTGTTGCCGATCAGCTCCTTCGACAGCGCCATCATGCGCAGCGTCTGCGCGAAGTTCTTCACCGTGTTGACCGACAGGGTGCGCACCTTGCGCTGGCGGCCGATCTCGAGGTAGCCGCGGCGCGTGTCGTAGGACACGTTCGAGAGCGCCCGCACCGGCAGCGCCAGG
This sequence comes from Myxococcota bacterium, assembly GCA_030066475.1. Next base: position 2,646 of record JASJBO010000389.1, on the reverse strand, counting down.
TCGGGCCGGCGGCTGGCGCGGATGGTCTGGTGCACGCGCTTCGCCGTCGAGTCGATCTGCCTGGTGGTCTGGGCGTCGGTGGCCTGCACGCGCTTCTCGCCGCTCCCCCGGGCGCGGGCCGGCGCCTTCTTGCGGGCGCCGGTCTTCTTGCGCGCCGTGCCCTTCTTGCGCGCCCCGGCCGGCTTCCGCGCCGGCGTCTTCTTGCGGGTCGCCGTCCCCTTGCGACTGGCCGTCTTCTTGCGCGTCGCCGCCTTCTTCTTGCGAGCTGCCATGGTCAGAGCTTCCGGGTGCGTTCGAGCACCTTGGTGAGCGTGCGCGTGGTGCGGTCGCGCTCGCGGTCGTCGAAGCCCAGGATCTCCTGGAGCGCGATCGACACGTGCGGGATGTAGCGGGTGATGTAGCTGCGCTTCTTGGCCTCGTCGGCCTCGCGCCGCTGGCGCCGGATGTGGGTCGAGACCTTGCGCCCGCACTCCTGGAGCGCCAGCCGCAGCTCCTTGATGATCTCCGGGTAGTGCGCCACCGCCTCCTTGCTCTCGGAAGTGAACGGCACCCAGACGCTGGCGACGTGCACCATCAGCAGCATCGGGCCGACCGGCAGCGCCCCGCGCGGCTTCTGGAGCCCATAGGCCTTCCAGTCGGTGCCCGTCACGGCCCTGGTGATGGCGCAGGCGCCCTGCTGGTACTGGAGCGGCACGCGGTTGGCGTAGCGGTAGAGCGTCACCGGCTCCTCCACCGGCAGCGCGCCGCCGTAGGCCAGGCCCACCTCGACCAGGAACGGGTTGCCCCGGTAGACGGTGGGCCGGCGCGTGGTGGCCGCCACGAAGTCGGCCTCGACCTCCGCGCGCAGCGCCTTCTCGATCAGCGCCTCGCCGATCGGGGCGATGCAGTCGGTGGGCGGCGCCATGATCCGGGTCTTCTGGATCGCCTTGTGCAGGCGCTCGGCCTCGTCGCGCTTCACCTCGCGCGGGCGCCGCGTCGTCGCGACCTTCGCGGTCTCGCAGATCGCGTCGGCCACGCGGCCCGAGACGCGCGAGAAGTCGGCCTGCAGGCAGCCGCGCAGGTTGCGCGAGCCGGTGTCGCGGAACATCTGCATCAGCACGCCGAGCTCGACGCCGTAGGGGTGGGGCTTGATCTCGGCCGTCTCGGGCGGCAGCTCCTGCGCGACGCGCGGGAACACGTGCGTCTGCTCCGGCTTCTGCCCGGGGCCGCGGTAGCGCAGCTCGGCATGCGGATTGGCGAGCGAGATCTGGCGCACGTAGTTGTCGACGGAGTGCTGGCCGCCGCGGTAGTTGCCCTCGAGCTCGATCTCGACCCGGGTGCCGTGCTCGACGTCCCACTGCACGACGTCGTCGCGCTTCACCTTGGGCTCGTTCTTCTGGGTGTCGATCACCAGCTCGAAGTGGTGGGCCTGCTTGCGCTTGCCGGTGCGCGTGGTGATCACCACCGGCTTGCCGGTGGTGAGCAGCCCGTACATGCCGGCGGCGCTGATGCCGATGCCCTGCTGGCCGCGGCTCTGGCGCAGCCGGTGGAACTTCGAGCCGTAGAGCAGCCGGCCGAAGATCTTCGGCACCTGGGCGCGGACGATGCCGGGCCCGTTGTCCTCGATGGCGACCAGGAAGCGCGTCTCGCCCAGCTGCCGGATCTCGACGCGGATGGTCGGGACGATGCCCGCCTCTTCGCAGGCATCGAGGGAGTTGTCGACGCCCTCCTTCACCGTGGTGAGGAGCGCCTTGCTGGGATTGTCGAAGCCCAGCAGGTGGCGGTTCTTGGCGAAGAACTCCGAGACCGAGATGTCGCGCTGCTTGCGCGCCAGCTCGCTGGCGCTGGTGCGCTCGCGGGGTGCCGCCGCCTGGGCAGCGCCGCCGCCCGACGCGGCGGCCTTCGCACCGCGGGGCTTGGCGCCACCGGCCTTGCGCGCCGCCGGCTTCTTGCGCTTGGGCGCCGCCTTCCGCTTCGCGGGCGCCTGACGCTTGGCCGGCGCCTTGCGCCCGCGCCCGCTACCGCCCCCGCTCCGCGGCGACTGCGCCGCCTCCGCGGCGAAGACGAACGTCTCCTGCTCTTCCATCGCGCACCCCCCAGGAGGCGCAGATGATCCCCTCCCGGGGCAGGGCGGTCAAGAACCCTCTGTTTCCGGGGACTTGCGCGTGGGGAGCCGGGCCGGCGCCGGCTCGGGCGGCCTCAGGCCGCGTCGGGCAGCTCGCCGCGGAAGTTGCCCACCAGCCGGACCCGTCCGCTGCGCAGCAGGTGCATCACCGTCGCCAGCACCTCGCGGTCGTCGTCCGTCACCTCGCTGATGGCCCGGACGAGCTCGAGCAGCGTGGTCTCGAGGACCTCGTCGCTCCGCTCGTGGACGAGTCGCAGGGGATCGGAAACCCGATTCGCCGTGACGTCAGCGCTCATGGTGGCCTCCCTCACGGCTCGGAGGAAGCATCAACCGTGCCAGCGCCCCGCGGGGCGTTCGGTGGCCTCAGGAGTGCGGAACAGCCACGAGAGCGCCTTCCGCCGAGGGGTCGGAGACACACTTCGTCAGCCGGGGTGACGGGATTCGGTCACCGGGTGTTCGGAATCGGACGCTTCTGGCTCGATCAGGCCGGGGCCGTCGCGCCGGGGGTCGCTCCACGAAACCCGAGGGACTCCGCAACGGCG
>JASJBO010000058.1 GCA_030066475.1 Myxococcota bacterium | reverse complement strand
GCGGGAAGCATCCTCACGCAGCTCGGCGAAGAGCGCACCCGCGAGCTGCTGGGGCACCTGCCCGCCCGCCAGGCCGCCGCGATCCTCCACCATCTGGAGGACGCGCTGCGCGAGGCCACGCTCTCGAAGCTCGCGCCAGAGCGCGCCAAGGGCATCCGCGGACTGCTCCAGTATCCGGCCGAGACGGCCGGCGGGATGATGGACCCGCAGGTCAGCTCGATCCGGATCGACCTGCGCGTCGCGGACGCGATCACCTCGCTGCGCCGGGCCCGTCGCCACACGCTCTACTACCTGTACGTCACCGACTCCGACGGGAAGCTCGTGGGCGTGCTCAACATGCGCGAGCTGCTGCTGGCGAATCCGCGCGACCCGATCGAGCCGCTGGTGCGCCGCGAGCTGGTCACGGTGCCGGCGACGCTGCCGCGCGACGAGGTGGTGTCGCTGATCCGCCAGCGCCGCTTCGTCGCCCTGCCCGTGGTGGACTCCGAGGGCTACCTGCTCGGCGTGGTCAAGCCCGACGAGATCCTGGGCGCCCTGCAGGAGGAGGCGTTCGTCGACCTGCAGAAGATGGTGGGTGCCGGCGAGGACGAGCGCGCCCTCTCCCCGGTCTCGACCGTGGTGCGCAAGCGCCTCCCGTGGCTCTACGTCAACCTCGCGACCGCCTTCGTCGCCGCGGCGGTGGTCGGGCTGTTCGAGAGCACCATCGAGCAGGTGACGGCCCTCGCCGTGCTGCTGCCGGTCGTGGCCGGCCAGGGCGGCAACACGGGCGCCCAGTCGCTCGCCGTGGTGATGCGCGGCATCGCGCTGCGCGAGCTGGTTCCCGGCACCACGCGCCGCCTGCTCGTGAAGGAGACCCTCGGCGCGGTCCTGAACGGGGCTGCCGTGGCGATCGGGACCGGCGCGGCGGTGCTGGTCTGGGACGGGCGGATCGGCCTGGCGCTGGTGATCACGCTCGCGATGATCGTGAACATGGGCGCCGCCGGCTTCGCCGGCGCGGTGATCCCGTTGGCGCTCCGGGCCGCGGGGCGCGATCCGGCGCAGTCGGCCTCGATCTTCCTCACCACGGTCACCGACGTGGTGGGCTTCGCGGCCTTTCTCGGCTTCGCGGTGGCGTTCATGCCGATGCTCACGTAGAACATGGGTCGCGACCCGCACCCGTGAAGCTGGCCGCGTCGGGTGGATCGGGATGCCCGCATGCGCCGGAGGGACCCGTGAAGATCGCCATCCTCTCCCGAGGCAAGGGCCTCTACTCCACGCGCCGCCTGCGCGAGGCGGCCGAGATGCGCGGCCACCGCGCCCGCGTGCTCGACACGCTCGACTTCACGATCGAGGTCGAGCGCGGCGAGCCGCGCCTGTACTACCGCAACAAGGAGCTCTCGGACTACGACGCCGTGATTCCGCGCATCGGCGCGTCGATCACCTTCTTCGGCACCGCGGTGGTGCGCCAGTTCGAGCAGATGGGCGTCTTCTGCGTGAACCCCTCGCACGCGATCTCGGTGTCGCGCGACAAGCTGCGCGCGCTCCAGGTGCTGTCGCGTCACCAGCTCGGCATCCCGAAGACGCTCTTCGTGCGCCACAGCAAGGAGATCCTGCCGGGGATCGAGCGCATGGGCGGACCGCCCGTGGTGGTGAAGCTCCTGGAGGGCACGCAGGGCGTGGGCGTCATCCTGGCTGACAACACCAAGGTGGCCGAGGCGGTGATCGAGACGCTCTCCGGGCCGGCGCGGATGAGCGTGCTGCTGCAGCAGTTCGTGAAGGAGAGCCGCGGGCGCGACGTCCGGGCCTTCGTCGTCGGCAACCGGGTCGTCGCGGCGATGCGCCGCGTCGCCGAGGGTGACGAGTTCCGCAGCAACATCCACCGCGGCGGCCACGCCGAGGCGGTCGAGCTCGATCCCGAGTACGCGCGCGTGGCGGTGCATGCCGCGCAGATCATGGGCCTGCGCGTCGCCGGCGTGGACCTGCTGGAGGGGGCCGACGGGCCCGTGCTGATGGAGGTCAACTCGTCGCCGGGCCTGGAGGGGATCGAGGGCGCGACCGGCGTCGACGTGGCCGGGGAGATCGTGCGCCTGATCGAGGAGGAGGTGCTGTTTCCCGAGATCGACATCCGCCAGCGCCTGACGCTCCAGAGCGGCTACGGGGTGATCGAGGTCCCGGTCGACCAGAGCTCGGAGCTGTGCGGCAAGACCGTGTCGAGCTCGCTGCTGCGCGAGCGCGACGTGCTGGTGCTCACCATCCAGCGCGGCGGCGTGACGATCCCGAACCCGAACCCCCAGCGCGAGATCCTCGCCGGCGACGTGCTGCTCTGCTTCGGCAAGACCCTGACGCTCAAGGGTCTGGCGCCCCCGCGCCAGCGGCGCAAGAAGAAGCGCCGCGCCGAGGCCGGGAGCGAGGCGAAGCCCGCTGTCGATGGCTGACCCCTTCGTCCTGGGCGGGACCGAGATCCCGCCCGGCCGGCGCCGCGCCATCGAGCTGCCGCTGGCGCGGCGCTTCACCGGCACCGAGCTGGTGCTGCCCGTCGAGGTGGTGCACGGGCAGCGGCCAGGTCCGCGGCTGTTCGTGTGCGCCGCGATCCACGGCGACGAGATCAACGGGGTGGAGATCGTCCGGCGCCTGCTGCGGCGTCCGCTGCGCGAGCTGTCGGGCACGCTGATCGCCGTACCCGTCGTCAACGTCCACGGCTTCATCGGCCTCTCGCGCTATCTCCCCGACCGGCGCGACCTCAACCGCTCGTTCCCCGGCAACGAGTCGGGCTCGCTGGCGGCGCGCCTGGCGCACCTGTTCGTCGAGGAGATCGTGGGGCGCGCCACTCACGGCATCGATCTGCACACGGGCGCGCTGCATCGCAGCAACCTGCCGCAGGTGCGCGCCTGCCTCGACCAGCCCGAGACCGAGCGGCTGGCGCACGCCTTCGGCGCGCCCGTGGTGCTCGACGCCAACCTGCGCGACGGCTCGCTGCGCCAGGAGGTGATGGAGCGCGGCATCCCGATGCTGGTGTACGAGGCCGGCGAGGCGCTTCGCTTCGACGAGGCGTCGATCCGCGCCGGGGTGCGCGGCGTCGTCGAGGTGATGCGGGCGCTCGGGATGCTGCCCCCCTCGCGCAAGCCGGGGCGGCAGAGCGAGCCGTTCGTCGCCCACTCGAGCCACTGGGTGCGGGCCCCGGAGAGCGGCATCCTGCGCGACCGAATCCGGCTGGGGGCGGCCGTGTCCCGCGGGCAGACGCTCGGGCTCGTGGCCGACCCGCTCGGGCGCGACGAGACCGCGGTCGAGGCACGGCGCGACGGCGTCGTGATCGGACGCACCCAGCTGCCGCTGGTCAACGAGGGCGACGCGCTCTATCACGTGGCGAGCTTCGAGCGGCCGGAGCGGGTGGCGAACCGGATCGAGGCGGCGCTGGAGGCGATCAACCCCGATCCGACCGCTTCCTCCGACCCGCCTTCCTGACTCGGCGCCTGGGATGCAGCACGTGGCGTCGGTCGGGGTCGATCAGGAACGGCCCCGCCAGGGCCGTGCGGCCCAGCAGCATCCGGAAGATCATGCGCTCGCGGTCGACCAGGCTCACCTCGACCTGGCGCTGCACCGGACCGATGTGAAGCGGCGCGACCACGAAGATCCGCGTCTCGTAGTGCCCGGTGCTCGATCGCACGCGGCCGCGGCGCGCGATGGGGGTCGTCACGTGCACGCGCCGGTCGCGCTTCATCCGGTGCAGCACCACGTCGAAGCGGACGCGGTCGCGCGGCAGCTCCTCGATGTTCTCGACGTGGAGCGCCGAGCTGCGCGCGCCGGTGTCGACCTTGGCGCGGAGTCTCCGGATCCCCCAGTCGGGGATGTCGACGAACTCGTTCCAGCCGATCAGGATGGTGCCTTCCACGCTCCCTTGGTAGCGCACCCGCGCCTCGCGACGCGGCCTTGCCGGGCGGCGCGCTCGCTGCGATCTTCGGACGATGCCGGGGCTCGAGGCACTGCCCTTCGTCCTCACCGACCTCGCCGATCTCACTCTGGTGTGGCTCCTGGTATGGGCCGGGGTCGCCTGGCTGCGCCGCACGCCCGCACGGGTCGCGCTGGTCGGTCTGGCCGTCGTGGCGGCGGTGTTCCTGGTCGCGAAGCAGCTGGGCCTGGTCCTCACGACCTGGATCCTCCAGGGCTTCTTCGCGGTCTCCGTGCTGGTGATCGTCGTCGTCTTCCAGCAGGAGCTGCGGCGGCTGTTCGAGCAGATCGCGAGCCTGCGGCCCTTCGGCCGGCGGCTCGAGCGTTCGGGCGTGGATGCGATCGACGTCCTGGTGCGCTCGCTGGCGACGCTGGCGGACCAGCGCCGCGGGGCGCTGGTGGTGCTCCCGGGTCACGAGCCGCTCGACCGTCACCTCGACGGGGGCGTCCTGCTCGACGCCTGTCTGAGCGAGCCGCTCCTGCTCTCGCTCTTCGATCCCCATTCGCCGGGCCATGACGGCGCCATCGTGATCGAGAAGGACCGGGTCGTGCGCTTCGCGGTTCACCTCCCGCTGTCGAGCAATCACGCCCAGCTCGGGCAGCGGGGAACCCGCCACGCCGCCGGACTGGGTCTCTCCGAGCGAGCCGACGCCCTTTGCGTGATCGTCTCGGAGGAGCGGGGGACGGTCTCGATCGCAAGAGCTGGCCGGCTCGAGACGCTGCCCTCGGCTCAGCTCGCGGCAGATCGGATCCGCGGCTTCGAGGCGGAGCGAGATCCTTCCACGGACTCGCGCGGCCGGCTCGCCGCCGGTCTGCTGCGACACTGGCGCGAGGCCGCGCTTGCCGTTCCGCTCGCAGCGGCCCTGTGGGCGCTCGCCGTTCCGGGATCCAGCGAGGCCGAGACCGAGCTGGCGGTGCCGATCGAGATCACGGGCCTTCCGAAGGAGTACGTGCTCGAGAAGGTCGAGCCTCCGAGTGCCACCGTGCGGCTGGGCGGGCGGCGCCGGGATCTGCTGCTGCTCGACAGGAACCAGATCGATGTGCGCGTGGACGTCCTGCTGGTCGAGCTGGGACGGCGCAGCTTCCGGCTCTCTCCCGAGAACGTCCGCCACCCCGAGGGCCTCGAGCTCCGGAGCGTGGAGCCGGCGACCGTGAAGATCGACCTGCGGCAGGCGAGTTCGCCCGGGACGCGCCCGCCCGCACCCTAGACGAGGACGACCGGGTCGCCCTGCTGCACCGCGCCGGGCGTGACGACCGCCGCGTAGACGCCGAGATTGCCGCCGTTCTCCTGGACCAGCGCGCGCATCACGTGCGGGTCCTTGGCCAGATCGGCCTGCGGGTGGGTGGTCATCACGCAGCGCGGGCACTCGACGGCGATCTCGAGCACGGCGTCGCCGATCCGCACCCGCTTGCCCACCCAGGCGTTCTCGGGGAAGTCCGCGCCGTCGGTCCCCTCCAGCAGCAGGTTCGGGCGGAAGCGGCGCGAGTCGAATCGGGAGTCGGGGTGGCGCTGCTGGAGCGTGTCGAGCGAGGCGCGGCTCAGCAGGAATAGCGGGTAGCAGTCGAAGTAGGTGCCGGGGATCGTGCTCGAGGTGATCAGCTCGGGCGGGAGCTTGCCGATGTCGGGCAGCGGCTCGTCGGGCAGGCGCCCGAAGATTGCGCGCAGCTCGTCGCCGAGCTCCTCGTGGTCGGGCGCCCCGCGCCGGTAGTGCGCCTCGTCGCCGGCCGGCAGGCGCGGCCAGAGCGTCAGCTCGCGGCCGGCCAGCTGCGAGAGGCGACGCGCTGCCTCCGGCGCGTCGGCGCGCAGCCGCGCGCCGTCCGGCAGCTCGATCTCGGGCGCCGGCAGCGGGCCGTCCTCGGGCAGCGGCTCGGGGAAGCGCGCTGTACAACCCAGCAGGGCCGGCAGCTTGCGCGCGCCCTCGATCCCGCCGCGGCCCTCGTCGCGCGCGGCCCAGCTGCGGTCGCCGCGCAGGCCGTCGGCGGCGACCTCGACCGTCTCGAGCGACTCGCCCTGCATGCTCTTGACGGGATAGCGCTGGATCTCGGCGACGGTGGCGACCTGCATCGGCGGCTCCTCGGCTTCGTAGGGAACGGAGCGGGGCTAGCCGCCTGCGCGGCAGAAGCCCTTTGCAAGCGCCCAGGGGGCGCGCGCAGCGAGCCGTAGGCGAGCGAAGTCCATCAGCTATGCGACCGTGACGCTCTCAGGCAGGCGCCGCGTCAGGATGTCGGCAGCCTCCTCGACCATGTCCGCCACGATCTCCGCGGCCGGCTTGATCTCGCCGATCAGGCCCGAGACCTGCCCGGCGAAGGGCCCGACGTACTCCTTGCGCCCGGCGCTGTTCAGCATGTCGACCACGGTCGAGGCGAGCAGGACCTGCATCGGGAACGGGAGCGGGTCGAGTCCGGACTCGTCCCAGAGATCGTGGAAGCGGTTGTAGGTCGCCCGCGAGGTCTTGCCGGTGTAGATGTAGGTGCGCCGCGTGTCCTCGTCGGTCGCCTCGACGATGGCCTCCTTGTGGATCGGGAGCGCCCCGCCCTCGTCGGTCGCCAGGAAGCGGGTTCCGACCCAGACGCCCACGCAGCCCATCGCGAGGGCCGCGGCGAGGCCGCGCCCGTCGCCGATGCCGCCTGCGGCCAGCACCGGGGTGGGCGCGCACGCGTCGATCGCCTGCGGCCACAGCGCCATCGATCCGATGCGGCCCGTGTGGCCGCCGGCCTCGTGGCCCTGGGCGACCACGAGGTCGGCGCCGGCCGCCGCGATGCGCCCGGCGTTCTTCGCGTTGCCCGCGATGCCGAGCACCTTCATCCCCACGCCGTGCGCGGCCTCGACCATGAAGCCGGGGTTGCCGAGGCCGGCGCAGAACAGCGGCACGCGCTCCTCGATGCAGACCTCGACCGCCGCGTGCGGACGCGACGTGGTGGTGCCGGAGCTGATCGTGGCGTCGGTGTCGGGGAGGTCGAGCTCCTCCTTCACCTGCAGGATCCAGCGGCGGTGCGGCTCGGGGAGCGCGCCGATCGCGTCCAGCAGCCTGGTCTTCCGCCCGGCCTGGAAGGGCTGGTCGCCCGCCCGCACGATCGCGGCCGGCAGCAGGACGTCGACGCCGAAGGGCCGGTCGGTGCGCTTGCGGATCTCGTGGATGGCGTCGCGCAGCTCCTCGACGGTGTAGCCCGCGCCGCCCAGCACCCCGAGCCCGCCCGCCTCGGAGACGGCAACGACCAAGTCGACCGGCGCGCCGGTCTTCTCGCCGATCAGGCTCGGCCCCATGCCGGCGCTCAGGATCGGGTACTCGATGCCGAGCATCTCGCACAGCGGCGTACGCAGCGTCCTCTTCGTCATCGGTTTCTGGCTCCTTTGCCTCGCCTGGGATCCGAGCATGGCGGCTCCGGCGGCCCGGCGAAAGGGCGCCGGAGCGACGCTTGGGCGGCGGGCGCCCGACCGCTCTCGCGGGCGTCGCGCAGGCGTTGGATCGACTCCAGGTAGTCGAGCAGCGCCCCGATCCCCGGCCGCGCGTCGGGGCGAGGCTCCCGGGCGTCCGTGGGCTCTTCCTCGGCAAACCGCTCGCCCCACACCGGCATGTCGCGCGAGCCGTGCGCGGCGATCTCGCGCCGTCCGTCGATGAAGGCGGCGATCGCGTCGCGGGGCAGCGGACGCCCCCAGCGCTCGGCGAGCAGCGTGAGGTTCGGCGGCGGGGTGCGCAGCGCGGCGGCCACCGGTCCCTGGCCGTCGGCCTCGGCACCGTGGCAGCTCGCGCAGTACGTGTGGTAGAGGAGTCTTCCAGCCGCCCGGGCCGGCTGCTGCGGGGCGCCGGCCCCTGCGATCAGCAGACCGGTGACCAGGAGCGCGGCGGCTCCCAGCGCGAATCGCAAGCCTCGCATCCCGTCACGCTCCCTTGCTTCCGCCCGCCTGCCCAGCTCCGGGCCCAAAAACGCCCGCGCGCAGTAGGAGGAACACCCAGCGGTGCGCCGCAATGCCGGCCCGCAGCGCCGCCCCGAACAAGTAGACCTCACAGGCACCGATCAGCAACCCCGCGAGCGCCGGACCGACCGGCCATGACGCCGAGCGCCGGCACGGGCTCGCTCAGGGGCAGGGCACCGAGCCGGCGCAGCCGAGCCCCGACGGACCGGGCGGCCCGCCGAAGTAGCTGCGGAACACGTTGAAGTCGGAGACTCCGACGGCTCCGTCGCCGTTGTGGTCGAGCACCCGGTCGAAGGAGAGGTCGCTGGAGCTGTCGTTGCCCTCGCTCTCGAAGGTTCCGAAGCCGGCCCGGAAGCGGGCGAAGTCCCGGATGCCGACCGCGCCGTCCTGGTCGTAGTCGGGGTCGCAGGCATCGCCGTAGCCGTCCTGGTCCGCGTCGGACTGGTCGAAGTTGACGACCTCGATGCAGTTGTCCTCGCCGTCGATCCGCGCGTCCTGGTCCGCGTCGATGCCGAGCTCGGGCAGGCACTGCGCCGAGCAGCCGTCCCGGTCGCGCTGGTTGCCGTCGTCGCAGCGCTCGCGGCCTTCGACGACGCCGTTGCCGCAGCTCTGGTCGTCGCAGACGTCGCCCTTGCCGTCGCGGTCCATGTCGCCCTGGAGCGCGTTCGAGCGGGTGCTGCAGTTGTCGCAGGCATCGCCCACGCCGTCGCGGTCCCGGTCGAGCTGGCCCTGGTCGGACTGCGCCGGGCAGGTATCGAACAGGTCGGGCACGCCGTCCTTGTCCCCGTCCCGCGCGCCGATCTGGTAGGTGATCGCGGTCTGGAACGGGGCGTCGACGCGCAGGAAGTACCAGCCCTGATCGAGGCCCGACACCGACAGGAGCTGGGCGCCCTGCTCCGGCGGCGGCGCCGGCCCGTTGCCGCCGCCGCCGGCGAACGGCACGGGCTCGGCCATCCCGAGCAGCTTGCCGTCGGCCTGGAGCAGCGCCACGGACAGGTCGCTCGTGCTCTTCAGGGGCAGCTCGTAGCGGAAGGCCACGTCGAGGCGGCCGCCGTTCCACTCGACTGCCCAGTACTCCTCGGCCGGATCGCAGGCCGGATCGGCCAGGCAGTCGTTGTACACGAGGCGATCGTCGGGGAACACCGTCGGGTACGGATCGGTGTTCATCCAGGAGTGGACGTGGGCGTAGACCTCGGCCTCGAAGACGCCCTGCGGGATGTCGCAGCTCAGGTACTCGTAGCTGAAGGTGGCGTCGTAGGCGGTGCGGCTCCGGCCGCGCTCGATCCCGAACACCAGCTCGTCGTCGTTCGTGAGCAGCGGAAAGACCACGGGCCCGAGGTCGAGCTTGACGTCCGCTGGGCAGGGGATCTCGATCTCGAGGCTGCCGCCGGGCCCCTTGGTGGCCCAGTCCCGCGACTCGGGACTCAGCGCGACGCCTCCGACCCCTGTATAGAGCGTCACGGGAGTCGCCGTCACGACCTCGGGGTCGACCGCGATCACCGCCTTCTTCCGGCAGATGCCGGTGGCGCACAGGCACAGGCACGGACCCCGTACCTCGGGCGGCAGCTTCACACGGAAGTAGTCGACGTCGTCCATGGTGTCGAAGCTCAGCCCGTCGTAGTGGAGACTGGTGGTGCGGTCCCGGGTGTCCGGGATCACCAGCGGGGTGGTCTCGGTGAGCGCGTCGTTGCGCGGGCGGGGCGAGCCGTCGGGAGCCGGCGTGGACGGATCCTCGTCGTCGAAGACGTCGGGCACGAGCGGGAGCCGCTCGGTCGTGAGCCGATAGTGGCCGCCCGAGTCCGCGTAGGCGATGTAGCCGGGCGCCAGCGGGTCGGCGTTCACGTCCCAGGTCGGCTCGATCGCGGTCACCACGACCACGGCCTCGTCGGCGTCGGGGTAGACGAACAGCTCGTCGCCGGTCGTGAGCTCCTGCCAGGCGGTGTAGGCGACCGGATCCTCGGCGCCCGCGAACGACACCTGATACACGGCGCGCGACAGGTCCGCCTCGCGCGTGAAGTGCAGGATCTGCTCGCCGTCGACCAGGTCGAGCTGGTGGTAGTGCGCTCCGAACGCCTTCACGCGGAAGCGGCTGCCGCCCGGCGGATCGGCGAACACCTGGTGGCGCGGGTCGTTCGCCCAGTTCCAGACCAGGAACTCGCGGAACGCGCGGTACGGGACGCCGTCGTCCGCCATGCCGTGATGCGTCTGGAGCGCCGCGTCGATCAGCTCGAGCGTGCGCGGCATCAACACCTCGCCCACCCGGTGGTTGGCTTCGTCGCCGGCCGCGCCCGGGTCGCCGGGGCGGGCCCAGAGCGTGGGCCAGCCGTCGAGCCCCGGGGTCGCGGCGTCGTCCTCCCGCGGCACGCAGCCCGGGGCCAGCATCACGTCGTCCCCCGCGCACTCGACCCCCAGCACGTACCCGATCTCCGGATTCTGGCACGCGGGCGTGCTGCGACCCAGCGGGTGACAGGCCTCGAACTCCTCCTGGATGTGACGCACGACGTCGCGCCCCGGGAACCGGCGCATGGGGAGCCCGGGGGAGATGGCCTCGGCGTACTCGCGGCACGACTCCGGGATCGAGACCTCGGTCGGATAGAAGCCGTCGGTGTCCGGGATGTCGCTGTACTCCATGGCGAGGAAGTACCAGAACGGCGCTCCGTCGTAGACGTAGCGGCGCAGCGACCGGTTGCTGAGGTCGAGGGCCTCGCGCAGGCTCGCGCCGCCCCACTTGTCCGCGTGGTCCGGGGGGTCGTAGTGCTGGTTGAGGGCGATCTCGGGGAGACTGCTCGGCAGGCCTTCGTTGAGGAACCCCACCGGGCCGGAGTTGAAGTAGTAGTTGTAGCTCTTGAAGAGCACGTGCCCGAGCTCGTGGAACGCCACCGGGTCGAAGCCGGTGTTGCCGATCGACGCGTCGATCGAGCGCGGACCGCACACGCCGACGCAGCCCACGCCGTCGCACGGCGGCGAGCCGCCGAACTGCGGACAGCCGAACAGGCCGCCCACTGGCGACGCGTTCACGCGCGGCGTCGACGAGCCGCCGTTGGAGGGACTCCGGCCCTTGACCCAGACGGGGACCAGGAAGTTGTTCTCGGGGTGGAACAGGTGCGGGGACCCGAGCAGATTCCGGAATGGCGCGTCGGGTGCCGCGAGGTCGGGGTCGAAGAACAGCTCCCAGGCGCAGTCGAGGAACTCGCCCGCCCGGCGCGCGTCGCTTCGCGAGACGCCTTCGAGACCGTCGGTGGCCACGGTGTTGTAGTACACGCGGAAGAAGCTGCTGGGCGAGAACACGCGCTCGTCGAGCGTGATCCGGTCGTTCGGGTTGGGGGTGCTGGTGTCGCGCGTCTCCGCGGCGCGCGGCGTCTGGCCGTTGGCGTCGGTGAGCGCTCGCACCGGACCCGCCACGCACACACCCAGCAGGATGCCCCAGACGGCGCCGGCCCTGGCCCCCGATCCGATCCGTTGCAGCCGTCGCATGCTCCGCTCCTCCTGCGCCGCCAGTGGATCGAGGAGGAGCAACTTCCGTGCCCGGCCCGGAACGCTCGGGACGCCGCTCAGGCGTCGGGTGCGACAGCCCGGCTCAGTCCTGTGACCGCGCGGTGTCGCCGAGCCGACCGATGGGCCTGCTCGAAGGGAATGGCATCGACGAAGCGGCGCAGGCGCGCGATCGCATCGGGCAGGTGCGCCAGGAAGGTCATGTGGCTGCCGGGGTACCAGGCGATGTCCGGCTCCCCCCAGCGCTTCCACATCTGCGCGACCAGCTCGGGGCGGAAGAACCGATCGTCGTCGCTCGCGAACAGGTGGATGCGCGAGGCGGGGAGCACGGGCGCCAGCGAGGTCCAGCCCATCCGGTCGGTGAAGGCGGCGAAGTCCGCCGGCGTCCAGCCGAAGCGGGCGAGGTCGCCGCGCATGGTGGCGAGCACCGGCGCGTCCGCGACCAGCGCGCCCAGGTCCATGTGGGCGATGAAGGGCGCCGAGAAGGCAAAGTGCGGCTCCAGACAGGTGAGCGAGGCGGTGAGCGCGCCGCCCAGCGAGAGCCCGGCCACGCCGACGGGGGTGGGCGACTCCTCTCGCATCCAGGCCAGGAGCGCGCGGGCATCGAGCAGCGTCTGGCGCAGCGACTCGACGCTGCGCACGAGATCGGCCGTCCAGTAGAGCTCGCCGTCGAAGCGCGAGCTGCGCGGCTTGCGGCGGCCGTGGTACGGCGGCTGGAGCTGCACCACCTCCATGTCGAGCGCGCGCGCCATCGTCACCAGCAGACCGAACTCCTCGAGCAGCGTCTCGGGCTGCATGTAGCCGTGGAGGTAGAGCAGCCGGGGCCGGCCCCGCGCGCCCGCCGGACGGATGCGGCGCGCGTAGACGGTGTGGATGCGCCGGCGCCGGGCGCGGTAGTGGCGCCGGAACGCGGGCTCGAGCGGATCGTGCAGCGAGCGGAAGCGCAGGTCCTCGCTCACGAGACCGGGGAGCTGCCAGCGCAGGCGACGCCGGACGTCCGGAACCGCGGCGGGGGCCGGAAACATCGCCTCGATGCCGACGCCCTCGTAGGCCTCGAGCCGGTCCAGCGTGTTGCGCACGCGCCCGCGGAACAGCGCCGGGACGCGCGCCAGCGCGCCGGTCACGTCGTCGAGATGCGGCATTTCGACGGCAGGATAACCAAGGCTCGCTGGAGCCTCGCTGGTGAGGCCGACTGTCGCAGCTGAGGCGCGCTGCGACACCGGTGCGCGCCTGTGCGCCACGGCGCGAGCTGCCTCGCGGCACGCGGCTTGCGAATCGTATGGAGCAGAGGCGGCGAGCCAGGGGAGGCGTGGGTGCTGGTACTCCCGCTCGGAGACGATCTCGGGTCCGGACGCGTGGTGCGCCATCACCGCGCGGCGCGGCGCCTGCGTCTCGAGGTGCGGGGGCTGATCGGGCGGCCGGACCGGGCGCGCCGACTCGAGGCCTCGCTGGCGCGCGACGGCGACGGCGTCGAAGAGGTGCGTGCCGACCCCCGCAGCGGCCGCGTGCTGCTGCGCTACCGGCCCGGCGCGGCGCTCCTCGAACGCCTCGAGGACGCCGGGCGGCGCCGTCCGCGCCGCGCGGCGCAGCGGCGCGATGCGGAGCGCCTCACGGGCCCGTGGCACGCGTGGGAGCTGGACGCGGTGTGGGAGCGGCTCGAGGCGAGTCGCGCCGGCTTGTCGCGCGGGGAGGCCGCGCGCCGTCTCAAGCGCTTTGGCCCCAACTACGTGGAGGACGGTGCGCCCCGCTCCCGCTTCGAGGTGCTGCTCGACCAGGTGAGCAACTTCCCCACCGCGCTGCTGCTCGGCTCCTCCGCATTCGCGGCGCTCGTGCGCGAGCTGCTCGACGCGGGCGCGATCCTCGGCACGGTCAGCATCGACGCCCTGATCGGCTACCGGCTCGAGCGCAAGAACGAGGATCTCCTCGCCTCCTGGCGTCGGCTCGAGGCGGGCACGGCCCGCGTGCTGCGCGGCGGACACATCTTCCGGGTGCCGGCTGCCGATCTCGTTCCCGGCGACGTGCTGGTGTGCCGCGCCGGCGACACGGTGGCGGCCGATGCCCGCGTGCTCGACACGCACCGGCTGGCCTGCGACGAGGCGTTCCTGACGGGCGAGAGCGAGCCGCGTGCGAAGCAGAGCCATCCGGTCGAGGCGGATGCACCGCTCGCCGAGCACGACTCGATGGTGTTCGCGGGGGCGCGGGTCGTGTCGGGGCGCGGCCGCGCCGTGGTCACCGGCACCGGCGAGCGCACGGCGGCGGCGCGCGTCCGGCGTCTCGTCGAACGCGAGCGGTCCGGTCCGACCCCGTTCGAGCGACGCCTCGACGAGCTGGGCCGCAAGCTCAGCGTGATGGGCGCGCTCTCGGGCGTCGGCGCGGCGGGCGCGGCGGTGCTGCGCGGCCAGACCCCGGTGCAGGCGATCCGCAGTGCCGTGGCGCTCGGGGTCGCCGCCGTGCCCGAAGGCCTGCCGCTGGTGGCCACGACGGGCCTGGTGCAGTCGATGCAGCGCATGCGCGAGCGCGGCATGATCGTGCGCCGCCTGGTCTCCGCCGAGACGCTGGGGGGCGTGACGGTCGTCTGCGCGGACAAGACCGGAACGCTGACCCAGAACGACATGCGGCTCGAGGTGCTCGATCTCGGCGGCCGCGCGATCGCTGCGACCGAGCTGCGGGCCGATCCCGAGAAGGTCCTCGACGACCCGGTCACGCTGGCGCTGGCCGCCGCCGTGCTGAACACCGACGTGGACGTTCATCACGGGCCCGAGGCGCGCTCGATCGCGGGCAGCGCGACCGAGCGCGCCATCGTGTCGTGCGCCTACGAGGCCGGCCTCGAGCGCGGCGAGCTGCGGCGCGCGTTCCCGCGCCGCCTGCTGCGCGAGCGCGGCGGCAACGTCCACTACGTGCTGAGCCTGCACGAGGCGCCCGGCGACGGTCTCGTGGCCTTCGTCAAGGGCGCCCCGGAGCAGGTCGTCGAGCTGTGTGCGGGCGACCTCGCCGGGCCGCTCGACGAGGCGGGGCGCCGCGCGCTGATCGAGCGCAACCACGCGCTCGCGGCGGACGGCCTGCGCGTGCTGGCGCTGGCGTGGCGTCGGGTCGAGGACGAGACGACCGACGCCTTGCGGAGCGGGTTCACGCTGATCGGGCTGCTCGGCCTGCGCGACCCGCTGCGTTCCGACGCGGCCGACGTCGTCCAGGCGGCGGCCCGCGCGGGCATCCGGACCCTGATCCTCACCGGCGACCAGCAGCGCACCGGAGCGGCGACGGCTCGACTGGTGGGACTCGAGGGCGACGCGATCGACGGGGCCGAGATCGCGCGCCTGCTGGCCGAGGATCCCCCGGCTGCCCGTGCCCGGCTGCGCTCGATCGCCGCGATCACCCGGGTCGACCCGGCCCAGAAGGCGGCAGTGGTCAAGGCGCTGCGCGAGATGGGCGAGGTGGTGGCGATGGCGGGCGACGGGATCAACGACGCCCCCGCGCTCAAGGCCGCTGACGTCGGCATCGCGATCGGGGACCACGCCAGCGACGTGTCGCGCCAGGCCGCCGACATCGTGCTGGCGAGCGAGGAGCTGGGCGCCGTGCTGGCGGCCGTCGGCGAGGGACGCATCGTGCAGGACAACCTGCGCCGCGCGATTCGCTACCTGCTCGCCACCAACTTCGCCGAGGTGGCCCTCACGCTCGGCTCGACGCTGGTGAGCCGGCAAGCGCCGTTCACGCCAATGCGCCTGCTGTGGCTCAACCTGATCTCCGACGCCCTGCCGGCGATCGCCCTCGCGCTCGAGCCCGGCCGCGGCGACGAGATCACGCGCCCGCCGGCACCGCCCGAGACGCCCCTGGTCGGGCCCGAAGCCCTGCGGCAGATGGTCCGCGATGGGCTGCTGATGACCGGCGCCGGTGCCCTGGCGCTCCGCCTCGGCGGCCCGGCCGTCGCCTTCAGCGCGTTCGCGGGCGCCGAGCTCGGCTATGCGCTCGCCTGCCGCTCCACCGACACCGCGCCCGACCCGCCGTTCATCGGCCTGCTCGGGGGCACGGCCGCGCTGCACGTGGGCGCCATGCTGATGCCGCCGGTGCGCGCCCTGCTGGCCCTGCCGCCCGTGCCCTCGCCGCTCGAGCTGGGCGCGTTCTTCGCCGGGGCGGCGCTGCCGGTGGTGGTGCCGACTGGCGGCCGCGACGTCCGGATCGTGCGCAGCGGCCGTCGCGAAGACGATTTCGATCAAGAGGAGGTCTCGTCATGAGGTTCGATCTGGGCTCGTTCCTGCTGGGCTGTGGCGTCGGGGCGGCGACCGTGGTCGTCGGCCGTCACCTGCGGCCCGCGCTGGTGGAGGCCGCCACGGCCGGCTACCAGATCATCGACGGCATCGCCGCGCGCATCGCGATCGTGCAGGAGGACTTCGAGGACGTCCTTGCCGAGGCGAAGGCGCGCGCGCGCGGCGCGCAGCCCGAGCCGCAGCGGGAGTCGGCCTAGTCATGGCGCGCCCCCGCATCATCCAGCTCGTCCACCAGTGCCCGGGCCGCGTCCGGCTGCGCCTGCCCTGGCTCCGCGACGACGCCGACCGGGCCGAGGCCATCGCCGAAGTCGTCGCCGGCCTCGATCCCAGCGTGCGGGTCGAGGTCCGCCCCTGGACGGGCAGCGTGCTGTGCACCTACGACCCGGAGCGGCTCGACGCCGACCGCGTGCTCGACGCCGTGCGCCGCCACACCCGGATCGCCGCGGTCGTGCGCGGTCGCGAGCGCAACCCGCAGGCCGACGCGGAGTACGCGCGCGCTCGCGAGGCGGGCGTGGGAACCGTGACCCGGTCGGTGGCGCACGGGATGCGCGAGCTCAACCGCGACGTGCTGCGCGCCACCGAGGGCCGGCTCGACCTGGGCTCGGTCGCCGGGCTGGGCTTCCTGACCGCGGGTGCCGCCGAGATCGCGACGCTGCGCAGCTTCCCGGCCCCGCCGTGGTTCAACCTGGCCTGGTGGGCATTCCGGACCTTCACGCTGTTCGGTGGGGAGGGCGAGGAGGACGGCGAGCCGGAGGCGGGCGACGGCGCCGACTCCGACTGAGCGCGGCGCCTGCGCCGCGCTTCGACTACACACTGGGGCTCACCCGAACCAGGAGGGAGCCCCCCGTGGCCGTCGCCGACTTCTCACTCGCGGGCAAGGTCGCCATCGTCACCGGCGGGAGCCGCGGCATCGGCCGCGCCATCGCGCTCGGGCTGGCCGAGCACGGCGCCGACGTGGCGCTCGCCGCGCGCAAGGCCGAGGACCTCGAGGAGGCGGTGGCCGCCGTCGAGGACACCGGACGCCGCGCGCTGGCCGTGCCCACCAACGTGCGCCGCAGCGAGCAGCTCGACGCCCTGGTGGACCGCACGCGCCAGGAGCTGGGCCGCGTCGACTTCCTGGTCAACAACGCCGGCACCACGCCGCACTTCGGACCGATCCACGAGCTCGACGAGGGCGCCTTCGACGTGATCTGGAACACCAACGTCAAGGCCGCCCACCTGCTCTCGAACCGGGCCCGCGAGGTGATGCTCGCGCAGGGCGACGGCGGCGCGATCGTGAACGTGAGCTCGGTCGGCGGCTACCGCGCCTCGGACGTGATCGGCGGCTACTCGGTGTCGAAGGCCGCGATGATCATGCTCACCCAGGTACAGGCGAAGACCTGGGGGCGCGAGGGCATCCGCGTCAACTGCATCGCGCCCGGCCTGATCAAGACCGAGTTCGCCCGCGCCCTGTGGGACGACCCGAAGATCGCGAAGTCGCAGACGGTCGACGCGGCGCTCGGGCGCATCGGCACGCCCGACGAGATGGCGGGGGCCGTCGTGTACCTGTGCAGCCCGGCGTCGTCGTTCGTGACGGGCCAGACGCTGGTGCTCGACGGGGGCCGGCTGCTCTAGCCGGTGGACTTCGTTCGGCTTCGCCTCACTGCGCACGCCCTTCGGGCGCTTGCGGGGGCTTCTGCCGCGCAGACTCCTAGCCCTCGGGCTTCTCCGCCTCCGCCGTCCACTTCTCGCAGAGGGCCCAGAGCTCGCGGCGGTCGGCCTCGGACTCGCGGGTCCAGGGCAGCCAGTGGGTGCTGCGCGGCTTGCGGTCGAAGTAGAAGCGGCCGGTGTCGCGGGCGCTCGGGCTGGCGGCCAGCCACACCACGGTGTCGGCGCCCTCGGCCGGCGTGCGCAGGATCTGGCGGGTGACGCGGTAGAAGGTCGGGATCGAGCTGCGCACCGCGGGCGTGTCGGCCCAGCCGGGGTGCATGGCGTTGACGCGGATGCCGGTGCCGGCGAGTCGACCCGACCACAGCTCGGCCAGCACCACCTGCATGCGCTTGGTCTCGGCGTAGGCGATGACGCCGTCGTAGTCGCGCGCCAGCCAGTTCGGGTCGTCGAGCCTGAGCCCGCGCGTATACATCCCGCCGGACGAGACCCAGACGACGCGCGCGCTTCCCGCCGCCTCGAGCGCGGGCTGGAGGCGCCGGGTCAGCAGGAACGGCCCCGCCACGTGCGTGGCCAGCGTCAGCTCGAGCCCGTCGGGGCTCTCCTGGCGCGCGTCGGGAAGGCAGCCGGCGTTGTGGATCAACACGTCGACGGGACGCTCGACGAGGCGGTCCGCCACCTCGCGGACCGCGCTCAGGTCCGAGACGTCGAGCGCCTCCACCGTGACCCGGCGGTTGCCGGTCTGCTCGCGAATGCGCTCCGCCGCCGCTTCGCCCCGCTCGAGGCTCCGGCACAGCAGCACCACCTCGGCGCCCAGGTCGGCCAGCGCCAGGGCGCTCTCGAAGCCGATGCCGGAGTTCGCTCCCGTCACGAGGCAGCGCTTGTCCGACAGGTCCACGTCGAGGTCGTCGGGCGCGAAGGTCAGCGAGTGGATGCGGAACCCGGTGCGGTCGAAGGAGAGCACCACGCCGGGGTCGACGAGCTTCGAGAGCCCGCGGCCGACGGCGGCCTCGAAGGCGCTGGTGCGAACCGTCTCGTCGACGGCCGGGGCCTCGGGCGCGAGCGCGGCCAGCACGTCGTCGACGGGCGGATGGTCGCCGGCCACTGCGCTCCGGTACTGGTAGGCGAGCTCTCCGCCGGCGCGCAGCACGAAGACGCCTCCGAGCTGCCAGGCGTCGCCCTGCACGTCGGTCTGGCGGAAGCCTCCGCGCAGCGCGCGCAAGGCATTCCAGGGAAGCCGCGGCGACAGCAGCTCGACGCGTCCCCGCCGCAGGCCCGCGGCGCGATAGGCCCGCAGCTCCGGGTCGACCAGCAGCGGTCCGTCGAGCTCGTAGTCCTCGCGGAAGGCGGCGGCGAAGTTCGCGGCTCCGTTGCCGACGAT
The DNA here is from genome assembly GCA_030066475.1 of Myxococcota bacterium. The sequence continues at coordinate 8,238 of JASJBO010000058.1, read as the reverse complement.
CACCAGCTCGGCGCCGCGCTCGCGAATCTCGTCCACCCGGCCGCGCAACTGCGCGACTTGCTCGCGGCAGAACAGTCAGCCGAAGTGGCGGATGAAGACCAGCACCACGGGCCGCTCGGCCCAGAGCGAGCCGAGCCGAACCGGGTGGCCTTCCCAGTCGGAGAGTTCGAGCCCGGCGAGGCGGGTCGCGAGTCGCATGCCGATAACTTAGCGGCGTCGGCGGGCGCGTCACGCGCCCGAGCGGGCCCGAGGTGCTCCGCTACGTTGTCGGCCAGATGACTAGCCTCCGGCTGCCGCCCCGTCCCCCTGCCCCGCACCCTGCGCCGCTGGCGTGACCGCGTCCCCGCGCCCGATCGAGCCCGTCTCCGCGCCCGCGGGGCTGCGCGGCCGCGTCGTAGCGCGCCTGGAGCAGAGTGGCCGCTATCCGCGCTGGGTGCTGATCGCCGCGCTCGCGGGCATGTTCGCCTCGACCTTTCCGATCACCATCCTGACCATCTCGCTCGGATCGATCGCGCAGGAGTTCGGCGAGCGCGAGACGACGATGGCGTGGGTGATCTCCGGCCCGATGCTGCTGTCCGCCGTCGCCCTGCCCCTGCTCGGCAAGCTGGGCGACCTGTACGGACACCGGCGCGTGTTCCTGCTGGGGTTCTCGGCCGCCACGGTGACGGCCGCGCTCACCGCGCTCGCCTGGGACGCGCTCTCGCTGATCGGCCTGCGCACGCTCGCTGCGGTGCTGGGCGCGGCCACGGGCCCGAGCTCGATGGCGCTGATCTTCAGCGTCTACCCCCCGGAGGATCGCGTCCGCGCGATGGGCTGGTGGTCGATGACGGGCGCGGCGGCGCCGGCGCTGGGCCTCGTGGCGGGTGGGCCGCTGGTCGACTGGCTCGGCTGGCGGGTGGTGTTCGTGCTGCAGGCCGTGCTGTCGTGCGTCGCGCTCGGGCTGGCGGCGTTCGTCTTGAGCGAGACGGCGCGCCAGCGGGTGCGCTTCGACCTCCTCGGCGCGGCGACGCTCACCGTCAGCGTCGGGGGGCTGATGTACGCGCTCGCGCGGGTTCGCGACGTCGGGCTCGCGCCGTCGATCGCTCTCGCCGTCGCCGTCGGGCTGGTCGCGCTCGTGGCCTTCGTGGCGGCCGAGCGCCGCGCCGCGTCGCCGCTGGTGCCGCTCGCGTTCTTCGGGCGGCGCAACTTCACCGCGCCGATCCTCTCGAATGCGTTCATGGGCGCCGCCTACATGGGCGCCTTCGTGCTCGCCCCCTTCGTGCTGCTCGGCATGTTCGAGTTCTCGTTCACCATGGCGTCGGCCATCATGCTGCTGCGCACCTTGACGCTCACGCTGTCTTCGCCGGTGGGCGCCTCGCTGGGCATGCGCGCGGGAGAGCGCGCCGCCTCGGTGACCGGCTGCGCGGTCATGACGGTGTCGCTCGCGGTGCTCGCGCTGGCCGTGCGCGAGCAGGCGCTCTGGGCGATCGGCGTCGGGCTGGTGCTCCAGGGCCTGGGACACGGTCTCGCCCTGCCCTCGCTCACGTCTTCGGTGTCGAATGCGGTGCCCGAGGAGGACCTCGGGATCGCGTCCGCCTCGAATCGCCTGACGGGTCAGGTGGGCACCTCGTTCGGCATCACGCTGCTCACGATGGTCTACGGCGGGGTCAACACCGGCGAGTCGTTCGCGTGGGCCTTCGGGGCCGGCGGCGTGCTCTCCCTGCTCTCGCTGCTCGCCGCGCTCGGCATGGAGCGCGACCCGACGCCCGCCGAGCGCTGAGCGCGCGGCATGGGAGGTGGTAGAGTCGCGCGATGCTCCGCCCGATTCTCGCCTTCGTCCTCCTCTTCCTTCTCGTCGCGGTCGCCGTCGTGTTCTCGTCCGGCAAGGGCTGGCTCGGCGACCACGAAGGCCCCGGTCAGCCCACTGCCGTGGCGCGGACGGCGAGCGCCGTGGCGGCGGTCGCCGACGCCCAGCGCGAGGCCGCCGAGCAGGCCGGCGTGCCCCGCCCGAAGCAGATCCTGTTCGGCGACCTCCACGTGCACACCACGCTGTCGTTCGACGCCTTCATGATGAGCCTGCCGATCGCGCAGGGTGAGGGCTCGCACCCCCAGGCCGACGCCTGCGACTTCGCGCGCTTCTGCTCGGCGCTCGACTTCTGGTCGATCAACGACCACGCCGAGTTCATCACGCCGCGGCACTGGGAGGAGACGGTGTCCGCGATCCAGCAGTGCAACGACGTGGCGGGCGACCCCGCCGACCCCGACACGGTGGCCTTCCTCGGCTGGGAGTGGACGCAGGTCGGCACCACGCCCGACGACCACTACGGGCACAAGAACGTGGTGCTGGCGCACACCGAGGTGGAGCGGGTGTCGCCTCGGCCGATCGCGGCGGCCAGCGTCGTGCGGCAGGCGCTCGCGCTGGAGGCCGGCCCGTTCCGGATCGGCGCCCTCGCGCTGTCCGGCGGACACAGCCGCTTCCAGGACCTCGCGCGCTACTTCGCCGAGCGCTCCGGCTTCGAGGTGTGCGAGCCGCTGACGCCGCCCGACCAGCTGCCGCGCAACTGCTTCGTGGCCGCCGAGACGCCGGGCGACCTGTTCGAGCAGCTCGACGCCTGGGGGCACGAGTCCATCGTGATCCCGCACGGCACCACCTGGGGCTTCTACACGCCCTCGGGCTCGACCTGGGACAAGCAGCTCTCGCGCGAGATGCACGATCCGGAGCGCCAGACCCTGGTCGAGATCTACTCGGGACACGGCAACTCCGAGGAGTACCGCGACTGGCGTGCCGTCGAGTTCGACGCGGACGGCGCGGCGCGCTGCCCGGTGCCGCGCCCGGACTACGAGCCGCGCTGCTGGCGGGCGGGCGAGATCGTGCGCGGCCGCTGCCTGGCGGAGGGGGTGGGCGACGCGGAGTGCGAGGAGCGCGCCGCGGCGGCGCGCGCGCACGCGGCGGCCGCCGGCGGGCAGGCACACCTGACGGTCCCCGGCTACGACCCCGCCGAGTGGCTCGACGCGGGCCAGTGTCGCGACTGCGCGGAGCCGGCCTTCAACTATCGCCCCGGCGGCGCGGCGCAGTACATCATGGCGCTCGGGAACTTCGAGGAGCCGGGCGACCCGCAGCGCTTCCGCTTCGGATTCATGGCGTCGAGCGACAACCACTTCGCGCGCCCCGGCACCGGCTACAAGGAGGTGCGGCGGCGCGGCTTCACCGAGTCGGCGCGCAACCGCGGGAGCCTCGGGGTCGGTCCCTTTGCGCAGGCGGAGCCCGAGACGCCGCAGGCCACCTCGCGCGCCTTCGACCGCGAGGGCAGCGGACTGACCGGCTTCGGGCTGCTCGAGCTCGAGCGCCAGGCCTCCTTCTTCCTGACCGGCGGTCTGATCGCGGCGCACGCCGAGGGCCGCGACCGGGGCGCGATCTGGGACGCCATGCAACGGCGCGAGGTCTACGCGACGACCGGGCCGCGGACGCTGCTGTGGTTCGACCTGCTCAACCCGCCGGGCTCGCGCGGCAAGACCCTGCCGATGGGCGCCGAGGTCGAGATGAGCGAGACGCCGATCTTCCAGGTGCGCGCCGTGGGCAGCTTCGAGCAGCTGCCCGGCTGCCCGGAGTACGCCTCGACGAGCCTGGGCCCGGCGCGGCTGGAGCAGGTGTGCAAGGGCGAGTGCTACCACCCCTCGGACCGGCGCCGCCCGATCACGCGCATCGACGTGATCCGGATCCGCCCGCAGGCACACGCCGGCGAGCCGGTCGCCCCGCTGATCGAGGACCCCTGGCTGTCGCTGCCGTGCGAGCCCGACCCGAGCGGCTGCACCGCGACCTTCGCCGACCCGGACTACGCCTCGATGGGCCGCGACACGCTCTACTACGTGCGCGCCCACGAGTCGCCGGCGCCGGGCATCAACGCCGCCAACGTGCGCTGCGAGCGCGACGCCGGCGGCAACTGCATCGGGATCGACCTGTGCGGCGGCGCCGGCCGCGAGACCGACGACTGCCTGGCCGAGCACGAGCCCCGCGCCTGGTCGTCGCCGATCTTCGTGGACTGGAAGCGCTGAGCCTCAGCCGCGCGCCTCGGCGTCCTTCAGCGAGCCCTGCAGGCGGTCCACCGTCTCGATGAACTCCTCCATGAACCCGAGCACGACCTCGGCGCTCTTCGGCTCGTCGTTCATCCGGCTCACGACCTGGCCCACCGGCATGCCGAGCAGCTCGCGCGCGCGGCTCTTCGGATTGCGGGCGTAGTGCATGATGCGCGCGTTGGCGTCGGCGCAGGCCATGTACTGGAGCGGCATCGGCAGCGTGCCGGGGCAGTCCTCGCGCAGCCAGGCTTCGGTCCAGGCCGTGCGCAGCATGCGGGCGGGCTTGCCCGACAGCGTGCGCGAGCGCACCGCGTCCTTGCTGCCCGCGGCCCAGAGCTTCTGCTTGACCTCGGGAATCATGTCGCTCTCCTCGACGGTGAGCCACACCGACCCGGTCCACACGCCCTGCGCGCCGAGCGCCATCGCGGCGGCGGCCTGGCGTCCCGAGGCGATGCCGCCCGCGCCGAGCACCGGAACCGGCGCGACGGCGTCCACCACGTCGGGGATCAGCACCATCGAGCCGATCTCGCCGGTGTGGCCGCCGGCCTCGGTGCCCTGCGCCACGATGATGTCCACGCCCTGCGCCACCTGGCGCCGCGCGTGCTCGACGGCGCCGACCAGCGCCGCCACCAGCACGCCGTGCTCGTGGGCGGCGTCGATCACGTCCTTGGGCGGCGGGCCGAGCGCGTTCACCAGCAGCTTCACGCCCGGGTGGTTGAGCGCCACGTCCACGTGGTTGCGTCCGCCGCCCTCGGTCCAGCCGAGCAGCCCGCCGAAGCCGCTCTCGACGCCGTCGGGGAGCGCCGGCACCTCGTACTCCTCGAGCAGCTTCTCGATCCACTCGCGCGTCTCGGCCGGCACGAGCTTCTCGAACACCGCGGCGTCGACCTTCCCGCTCTCGTCCTGCTGGCCGAGGCCGCGGTCCTTGCCCTCGTACTTGGCGGGCATCACGGTGTCGACGCCGTAGGGCTTGCCGTCGACGTGCTCGTCGATCCACTTGCACTCGATCTCGAGCTGCTCGGGCGAGAAGGCGACGGCGCCCAGCACGCCCAGTCCGCCGGCCTTGCTGACGGCGGCCACGACGTCGCGGCAGTGGCTGAAGGCGAAGATCGGCACGTCGATGCCGAAGCGGTCGCAGAGCTCGGTGCGCATCGGAAACCTCCGGGGTGGATGCGGGTGTCTCAGCCGGCCGGGCGCAGCGCCTCGGCCAGGAAGGCCATGGACTCGCGCATGCGGGCCCGCAGCGGGTAGTCGGGGTCGTGCAGCCAGCTCGTGATGCAGCCGAACACGACGCTGGCGAGGATCTCGGCCTGGAACTCGACGGGCTGGTCGGTGCGCACGTCGCCCTGCGCGCGCCCGTCGTCGAGCAGGAGCGCCAGGTGGCGCTGGATGCCCGAGACGCGCGAGTGCGTGCTGCCGGGCGGCGCCGCGCTGCGCAGCACCTCGATCAGGACGCGGCGCGTGAGGTCGGGCGCGCCCTGCACGACGCGCGCGCCGCGCTCGGCGAAGCCGCGCAGACGCTCGGCGGTGGACGTGCCGCGCTCGCGCTGCTCGTCGACCAGGCCCTGGAAGCGCGAGAAGACCTCCTCGGCCATCTCGCGCAGCACGTGCTCCTTGGTCGGGAAGTGGTTGAAGAAGGTGGCCGGCGCGATGTCCGCCGCCTCGGCGATCTGGCGGGCGGTGGTCGCCTCGAAGCCGTGCTCGCGAAACAGCCGGCGCGCGGTGTCCCGGATGTGGCGGTGCAGCTCGCGCCGCCGCCGCTCGCGGCGGCCGGGAGCGGCGGGGGCGGAGCTGCGCTGTTCGCGCTGGGGGGCCGCCATCGTGTGCCCGACGTTAGAGCTACTCCAAGATTGGAGCAAGTCTATCTGGATGGACTTCGCTCGGCTTCGCCTCGCTGCGCGCTCCGCCGCTCTGCGGCTGGGGGTGCCGTCCAGGGGCTCGCAGCTCCGCGAAGACGGCCTGATGGACTTCGCTCGGCTTCGCCTCGCTGCGCGCTCCGCCGCTGCGCGGCTGCGCTTGCGGGGTGCCGTCCAGGGGCTCGGTGCTCCGCGAAGACGGCCTGATGGACTTCGCTTGGCTTCTTGGGTGTGCCAGGCCGGCGGGGCGCGGAGGGATCGCTAGATTCAAGACGTCTCGAACGCGGTGGAGGTCGCGATGCGTGTTTTCCTGGCTCCCCTGCTGGCTCTCGCCCTGGTGCTGGGGGCCTGCGTCACGGACGATCCGCCGGCGCCCGCCGACGGCAAGCGCCCGCCGCCGCCGCCCGAGTACACGCCCCGCGACTGGGATCGCGGCGCCGGCACGGCCGGGATGAGCTTCCCGACCAAGAGCACGGCCCAGGGCACGGCCGAGGAGGTCCTCGGCGAGGTGCCCCTGGCCGCCGAGGCGCCCGCGGACTCCGAGACCCCTGCGGACTCCGAGGCCGACGAGGAAGAGGCCGCCCCGGCGGAGTAGCTGGCTCCCGAAGTCCGGAACGACGTGCCGTCCAGACGCGACAAGATCCAGATGACGCCCGAGGAGGTGAGCGCCTTCCTCGATGCGCAGCAGACCATCGTCCTCACCTCGATCGGCGCGGACGGCTACCCGCACCCGATGCCGATGTGGTTCCTGCGCGAGGACGACGGCGCGATCCGCATGACCACCTTCCGCAAGAGCCAGAAGGTGCGGAACCTGGAGCGCAATCCGCGCGTGAGCCTGCTCGCCGAGGACGGGACCGAGTACTCGAAGCTGCGCGGTGTGGTGATCCACTCCGAGGCCGAGCTGGTGCCCGACACCGACCTCGCCCTCGACACGATGTTCCGCATCGCGGGGGGCGACCCGGTGACCGCGGCGCCGGCCGCGCTCGAGGGCATGCGCCGTCAGGCCGAGAAGCGCGTGGTGATCCGCTGCCGGCCGGGGCGCGTGATCTCCTGGGACCACGGCAAGCTCGGCGGCGCCTACTGATCCTCGCTCTCGGCGAGCGCCGCCGAGGTGCGCGCCGCGTCGCCGTAGATGCCCTTGGCCATGAGCGACAGCTCGGCCCGGCGCCGCTGGGTGTAGATCGCCGCGCGCGCGGCGTGCACCTCGCGCTCGCTGGGGGCAGCCAGGGCCGCCAGCTCGACCAGCTCGCAGGCGAGACGCAGCTCGTCCCGCTCGGCCAGCTCGCGGGCGCGCGCGGCCAGCGCGGTCGGACCGCCGGCGAGCGTCGCCAGCTCGGTCGCCAGGCGCGCCTCGGGCGCCGGCTTCAGGTGCGCGGGGTTGCCGTCGTACCAGCCGCCGTAGAGCCGCCACACGTTGCGCACCACGAACTCGGGCTCGTCGTAGACGGGCTGGAGGAAGGGGCGATCGCGCAGGTCGTCGGGCACGCGCACGGCGTGGATCAGCGCGTCGAGCCGGGCGCCCTCGTTCATCAGCTCGAGCGACTGCTCGACGATCGACTCGAGCGCGCGCGCGGTGTCGCCGAGCACCCCGGCGATCCGCTCGCGACCGCCGATCGGGAGCCCGTGCGCCGGCAGCAGCAGCTCGGCGCCCTGCGCCTGCATCTCGCGCAGCGCCGCCGCCCACTCGAGCGGGTAGCGCTGCACCTTCTGGGGATTGCCCGCGTTCGGGAACACCCAGATCAGGAAGTCGCCGGTGACCAGCGCCCGGTGCTCGGGGATCCAGGCCCAGAGGTGGTCGTCGGTCTCGCCGCGCGCGTGGCGCAGCTCGAGCTCGAGGTCGCCCACGCCGAGCCGCATGCGGTCGCGGAAGGTGGTGTCGGGCCGGACCCAGGTCCGGGGACCGAAGCGCGCGTCCGCGAGCGACACGCGCGTGCGCGCGAACTGGCGCACGTTGATGACGGCGTTGTAGCCCTCGGTGCGCCGGTAGCGCGCGAAGCGCGGCGCCACGTTCTCGTGGCCGACCACGCGGGGTCGCGGCGTCCCGCGCTGGCGCGCCTCCTCGACCAGCGCGTGCGCGCCGCCCACGTGGTCCACGTGGCCGTGGGTGTAGGCGACCGTGTGCACGGCGGCGTCGCTCCAGCCGCGCAGCGAGCCCAGCACCCGGTCGGCCAGCGCCTCCAGGCTGGTGTCGAACAGCAGCAGGCCGGCGTCGGTCGCGAGGGCCACGACGTGCGAGAACGAGGCGACCATCGCGACGCCCGGAGCCAGCTCCGAGAGCACCCCGTCCATCGGGTTGACGGCGGCGGGCCCCTCGTAGACCCCCTCGTCG
>JASJBO010000388.1 GCA_030066475.1 Myxococcota bacterium | reverse complement strand
GGGGAGGCCGAGGGTGACCCAGGCGGCGAGGAGGGCGGTCCAGGCCAGGCCGAAGACGAGGGCGTAGGGGAGCATCAGGGCGATCAGGGTGCCGATGCCGGCGCTGGGGACGTAGCGCTGCATCAGGACCAGCAGGATCACGACGTACGGGTTGAGTGGGGTGATCACGTTGGTGACGGAGTCGCCGATCCGGTAGGCGGCCTGGGTCAGCTCGGGGCTGATGCCGACCTGCATGAACATCGGGACGAAGACGGGCGCGAAGAAGGCGTACTTCGCCGACATCGAGCCGATCAGCAGGTTGGCGACGCCGGTCACGGCGACGAACGCCGCGATCAGCAGCGGGGCGGGCAGGGCGGCGCGCGCCAGCGCCTGGCCGCCCTCGATCGCCAGCATCTCGCCCAGCCGCGAGTGGCCGAACCAGGCGATGAACTGCGCGGCGAAGAACGCCATCACGATGTAGGGACCCATGCCCGACATGGTCTCGCCCAGCAGGCGGGCGGCATCGCGATCGCTCTTCACGGCGCCGGTCACCGCGCCGTACACCAGGCCGGGGACGGCGAGCACCAGGAACAGCAGCGGTACGATCGCGTCGACCCAGCGCGGGAAGCGCCCGGCGCTGCCGTAGAGGGGCGCTCCCGGCACCCAGGTCGCGAGCACGGCGAGTGCGAGCGCCCCCACCAGCGTGGCGCCACCCCACACCAGGCCGCGCCGCTCGCGCGCCTCGAGGCGCGCCCGCTCGGCGCTGTCCGCGGCGGGCCCCGGGCCGCCTTCCTCGGGCGACCGCGTCCGCAGCCGCGGCTCGACGAAGCCGGCCGTCACCGCCCAGCCCAGTCCCGTCAGCACGAAGGTCGAGGCGATCAGGAACCACCAGTTGGCCGTCGCGGCCACGCGGTACTCGGGGTCGAGGATGTGCGCGCCGCTCTCCGAGAGCCCGGCCAGCATCGGCTCCAGCCCGGTGATCACGAGGTTCGCGCCGAAGCCGGCCGAGACACCCGCGAACACCGCCGCCAGGCCCGCCAGCGGCGAGCGCCCGACGCTCTGGTACAGCGCCGCCGCGATCGGCGGCAGCACCACGTAGCCGGCGTCGAGCGTGAGCGACGACATCACGCCCGTGAAGAACACGATCGGCGTCAGCAGCGCGTCGGGCACCCGGAGCAGCGACGCCTTGAGCAGCGCCGGCAGGAACCCGGTGCGCTCGGCCAGCCCGATGCCGAGCATCCCGACCAGCACGATCACCAGCGGCGGGAAGTTCTTGAAGTTGTCCACCAGGCTGCGCAGCGCCCAGAACGCGCCGTCGCTGCTGAGCAGGCTGACCGGCTCGACGCGCTCGCTCACCCGCTCGCGCTGCGGCCGGCCGTCCGCATCGAGGACGACCGTGGTGAGCGGGGCCCCGCTGGCGGGATCGACGACCGGCGCGCCGTCGGGCCCGACCACCGGCGCGCGCACCTCGCGCGTGACGGTCTTCTCCACCGACCAGCCGCAGCTCACCGCCACCTGCGAGAGCGCCATCACCAGCAGCGCGCCGATCAGGAACAGCGTGGTGGGATCGGGCAGCCGGTTGCCGAGCGCCTCCAGGCGCGCGAGCCAGCCCGACCCGCCGCCGGCCGCCGCGGCACTCATCGCTTCGTTGCGGGGCGGCGCGCGGCGTTGCGCGAGAGCGGCCCGACGCGCTGCTCGGCCCGCGCCAGACCCTGCGAGCAGGCGCCGGCCCGCCCGCCCGGCTCGCGGCAGCGGGTCCACATCTCGGCCAGACGCGCGCGCTCGAAGGGCGTGCCGTGGTGGTAGTGGCGCACGAAGTGGTCGGTGGCCTGCTGGGCGGCCGCCGGCGTGGGAGAGGGTCCTTCGCGAGCTTCGATCGCGAGCAGGCGCACCAGCGTGCGGAGCACCTGCGGCCGCAGGTAGGGCGCGAAGGGGGGGCTGCGCCGCAGGCGCTGCAGCAGGCGCTGGCGCGCGGGCGACTCGGGCCACTCCCGCGCCCAGTCCGCGATCAGCGTCGCGCACAGCTCCGGCCGCGTCTTGCACGCCTCGCGCGCCATGCTCGCATGCTCCGCCTCGCTCAGGCCGCCGCCCTGCCGCGCGCGGTAGCGCCGGAGCAGCGAGTTGCGGCTGCCGCGCGCGGCGGCCGCGGGGCGCAGGGTCGGCGGCAGGTTGGCCTGCTGACCGCGGAAGAAGGCGCGGCCGGCGCGGTGGCTCAGCACCGGATGGAAGATGGTGTGGACGTCGCCCTCGAACGAGGCGGCGCCCACCACGCCGAGCGGCAGGATCTCGTGGGCGAGCAGCGCCGGGAAGTCGTCGATGCCGGCGCGCGCGAAGCCGGCGCGCAGGTCGGGCCGCTCGAAGCGCTCTCGCACGCGCTCCAGGTCGAGGGTGTGCTCGTCCGAGTCGAAGCCGAGCAGCACCAGGTCGGGACCGAGCGTGTACCACACCCCCACGTGCTCGAAGACCGAGGCGTAGGTGCGCAGCACCAGCTCGACCACCGCCGTGTCGTTCTCGTACAGATGGAACCACTGGGCGTACACGCCGCCCGGGCGCAGCCGGTCGCGCGCCGCCCGCAGGAACTCCTGGCTGAACAGCATCTCGACGCCGGTCACCCAGGGGTTGCTGGGCTCCGACACGATCACGTCCCAACGGTCCTCGGAGCGCAGCAGGGCGCGGTAGGCGTCGGAGATCGCCACCTCGGTGCGCGGACTGCCGAGCGCGCCCTGGTTCTGGTCCTCGAACAGCGGCGCGCCCTCGATCACGCCCGGCGAGATCTCGGCCACGACGACCCGCTGCATCGAATCGAGCGCGGCGAGCTCGCCCACCGTGACGCCCGTCCCGAAGCCGATCACGAAGCCCCGCTCGGCGTGCTGGGCGAACAGCGCCGGGATCAGCGCCGCCAGCGCCATGGTCGGATAGTCGGTGCGGATCGAGCCATCGGGCTTGCCGTTGGTCACGATCGCGGTGTCGGTGCTGCCGTCCGGGTAGGCCACCTCGAGCACCGCCACGGAGCTGTTGGGATCGTCGTCGTAGAAGGCGACGCGGCTGGTGCGCCGCCACTGCTCGAAGAAGGCGTCCGCTCCCGCCACGTCGGTCGCGAGCGGCTGGCGGTAGCGGAACAGGCCGGCGGCCAGGCGCTCCGGATCCCAGCGCGGGAGGGTCCAGACGGCCGCGAGCAGCGGCACCAGGACCAGGGCTGCGGCGGCGAGCCGCGAGGTCCCGTACACGCTGATCGTCAGCAGGGTGGCGGCCACCACCACCGCGCCGAGCGCCACGCGGAACACCCCGTCGAGGTCGAGCCAGTAGAACAGCAGGTAGCCGCCCAGCAGGGCGCCGAGCAGCGAGCCGACCGTGTTCCACGCGTACAGGCGGCCGGCCGCGGCGCCCAGGTCGCCCAGCTGCCGGCGCAGCTGGTGGAAGATCAGCGGCAGCGTCGCACCCGAGAGCCCCACCGGCACGATCAGCACCGCGAGCGCGAAGCCGAACACCGCCAGGTGGTAGGGGTAGAAGGCGATGTCCTCGTCGCGGAACAGGCTGCGCAGCCGGTGCGCGGCGTAGGGCGCGTCGGGCAGCAGGGGGTGGAGCACCAGGAGCAGCGCCGCCAGCGCCCACTGCACCGCCACCAGCAGCCAGGGCGGGATGCGCGGCAGCGCCGACACCGCGAACGAGCCCAGCGCGATACACAGCACGAAGACGGCCACCACCATCGAGAAGGTGTACTGCGACGACCCGATCGCGAGCCCGCCCAGCCGGATCAGCACGGTCTGGAGCGTGATCGCCGCGAAGCCCACCAGCAGCGCCGCGGTCGCGTAGGCGCCGAGCGACGGAGCGCCGGACGAGGCTTCGGCGTCCAGGCCCAGCACCGCGCGACGCGCCAGCCCCAGCGCGCCGAAGCTCGCGCCGGCCGCCAGGTTCACCGCGCCCATCGCCAGCACCACGCGCTCCAGGCCCAGCCACGGGATCAGCACGAAGCCCGCCGCGAGCGCACCGGCGAAGGCGCCCGCGGTGTTGAACGCGTAGACGAACGCGTGGATCCGCGTCGCGTCCTGCATGCTGCGCGCCAGCGCCTGGGTCAGCACCGGGATGGTGCCGCCCATCAGTACGGTGGGCGGCAGGATCAGCAGGGCGGTCAGCGCCACGTCGAGCGCGAAGCCGAGGCCGCCGGCGCCGTGCGGGATCGCGGCCGAGGCCGCCTGCACCGCGCGGAACAGCCACGGGAAGAGCAGGGCGTGCAGCCCGATGCCGGCCTCGACCACGCCGTACAGGAGCAGCAGCCGCGGCGGCTCGCCGCGCCGCGCGCCCGCCGCGACCACGCGCCGCGTGACGCGCCCGAACAGCGCGTAGCCCACCGACAGGCCGCCCAGGAACAGCGCCAGCACCGCCGCGGTGGCCTCGCTGTGCGAGCCCAGCAGGGTCGCCACGTACTTCTGCCAGGCCACCTCGTAGACGAGGCCGCTGAATCCCGTCAGCACCGTGAGCGCGAGCGCCGTCGCTCTCACCATCGTCAGCCCGGTCCTCCCGCCGCCGCCCCGGAGCGGCGGAGCCGGCCATTCTCGCACACGGGCCCCGTTCGATCCCGGGGGGTATGGTGTCGCGCGATGGCTTCCCTGGCGATCGGCATCGTCTACGAGCTCTTCGGCAGCTATCCGCGCCGGCCGGAGGATCCGCCGGACGCCGACGCCGAGTACGAGCCCGAGGCGACCCTGCTCGCCCTGGAGGCGGCGCTGCGGCGGCTCGGCCACCGGCCGGTCCGCCTGGGCCGTCCCCACGACCTGCTGGCGGCGGCCCACAAGGGCGACCTGGCGCTCGACGGGGCGCTGAGCATCGCCGAGGGCTTCGGCTCGCGGAACCGCGAGGCCTGGGCGCCGGTGCTGCTCGAGATGCTCGGCATCCCGCGGCTCGGCTCGGACGCGCTCACGCTCTCGCTCTCGCTCGACAAGTGGTGGACGCGCGCCGTCGTGGCCCAGGCCGGCGTCCCGGTGCCGGAGGCGGCGCTGGCGAGCAGCGCCGACGAGGCCGCCGCGCTGGCGCCGCCCGGGGGCTTGCCGTGCCTGGTGAAGCCGCGCTGGGAGGGCACCGCCAAGGGCATCGGCGCCCACTCCCGGGTGGACGACCCGGACGCGCTGGCGCGCGAGGCAGGCCGCGTGCTCGACGTCTACCGCCAGCCCGCGCTGGTCGAGCACCTGCTCGAGGGCGCCGAGTACACGGTCACCGTGGTGGGCCACGACCCGCCGCGCGCGCTGCCGGTGCTGCAGCGCGCGCTCGATCCCGTCACGCGGATCGGCGTCCACGCGCTCGGAGAGGGCGCGCACGACCACTGCCTGCCGGGCTCGCTCACGCCCGCGCTCGAGGCCGAGCTGCAGGCGCTCGGGCTGCGCGCGCACGCGGCGCTCGACTGCCTCGACTTCTCGCGCAGCGACTTCAAGCTCGACGCCGCCGGGCGGCCGCGCTTCCTCGAGATCAACACGCTCCCCACCTTCGCGCCCGACGGCAGCTTCGGCATCCTCGCCGAGCTGGAGGGCCGACCGCTCGACGCGCTGCTGGCCGACGTGCTCGGCGCCGGGCTGCGCCGGCTGGGCCTGGCCGGATGAGCGCCGCATGGCCCGCGGCGCCGCGCCCCGCTGCGGTGTCGCCGGAGGACTGGAGCGACTGGACCTGGCAGATGCGCCACCGCGTGCGCACCGCGGCCGACCTGTCGCAGTGGGTCGACCCGAGCCCGGACGAGTGCGCCGCGATCGAGGCGCTGGCCGCACGCTTCCGCTTCGTCATCACGCCGTACTACGCCTCGCTGATGGACCGCGACGACCCCGAGTGTCCGATCCGCCGCCAGGTGGTGCCGCGCGGCGCCGAGCTCGACGACCCGCACGGCCTGGCCGACCCGCTCGACGAGGTCGCCCACTCGCCGGTCAAGAACGTGGTGCGCGTCTACCCCGACCGCATCGCCTTCTGCGTGAACAACGAGTGCGCGCTCTACTGCCGCTACTGCCTGCGCAAGCGCATGGTGGGCGAGCCCGGCTGGGCCATGAAGAAGCGTGAGCTGGCCGAGGCCCTCGACTGGATCCGCCGCACGCCCGAGATCCGTGACGTGCTGCTCACGGGGGGCGACCCGCTCACCTACGCGGACGACCGACTCGACTGGCTCCTCACCGAGCTGCGCCGCATTCCGCACGTGGAGATCGTGCGCCTGGGCACGCGGCTTCCGGTGACGCTCCCCTTCCGCGTGACCGGGGACCTAGTGCGCATGCTCGAGCGCCATCACCCGATCTGGGTGAACACCCACTTCAACCATCCGGCGGAGCTCACCGAAGAGGCAGCGGAAGCCTGCGACCGGCTGGCCCGCGGCGGCATCCCGGTGGGCAACCAGAGCGTGCTCCTGCGCGGCATCAACGACGACCCGGCCACCATGAAGGCCCTCTGCGAGGGCCTGGTGCGGATGCGCGTGCGCCCCTACTACCTCTATCAGGCCCAGCTGCTCGAAGGCACGGCCCACTTCCGGGTGCCCATCGAGCGCGGCCTCGAGATCATGAAGAGCCTCCGCGGGCGCACCAGCGGCTTCGCGATCCCGCAGTACGTGCTCGATACCCCCCACGGCAAGGTCCCCCTCCAGCACCCCTACGTGAAGGGCCGGGAGGGAGACGACGTGGTCGTCGAGACCTGGGACGGCCACCTGTGGAGGGAGCCGAACCCACTTGA
>JASJBO010000387.1 GCA_030066475.1 Myxococcota bacterium | reverse complement strand
GGCGAACACGGCGGCTGCCAGTGCAACCGTGACGCCCAGGATCCTGGCCCGAAGCTCGCGGCGATTCCGCACCTGGGGCGGCTCTCTCTGTTGGTCCAACGGGCACGAGACTACCCCGGCCAGTGCCTCCAGTCCCGGAAGGCACGCACGCAGCGGGTGCGGGCGGAGTGGTCGCGCGGTCGCGCGGACGGAACCGGGCGGGCGCGCCGCCTCAGTGCAGCCGGTTGACGTTCAGCGCGATCCCAGCCGGCAGCAGCCCCGGGTCCTTCTTGAGCAGGCCGGGCTTGGACTCGAGCAGTGCAATCAGCTCGACCGCGAAGGCCGCCACGTTCTCGTAGTGCTCCTCGAAGGCCGGATCGTCCTCGGGCACGTCGGGCGGATCGCTGCTGAAGGCGATCGAGGGGTTGTCGCTGGCGAGACCCGCGGTCGTCCCGCCCACGGTGCCGGAGAAGGGTGTGGCCGTGCCGACGTTGGTGCCCGAGACGACGAGATCAGGGTCCTCGCCCCCGAGCGTGACCGAGAGGCCGAAGATCACGCAGGTCGCGGGTGTAGCTGGAAGAGGCACGCGATCCTCCGAGTCAACCGGCTCGTCGAGCGCGATCAGCGCATGATCCTGGGCGCCGAGCTGCACTGGCCGGACGGGAACGAGGTTGATCGCTGCGCTGCTCCCGCTGCGCTCACCGAGGGGCGCCACGATCGTCACGTTGTGGTGGGCCGCCCTCAGCGCCGCGGCGAGGGTCTGGATGCCGACGGGCTCGATGCCGTCGTCATTCGTGAGCAGGATATCGAGCGCGGCGGCGGGGCCGCTGCTGATGCACAAGAGGAACGAGAGTGCGATCGGGATACGCTTCCATGACTCCAACATGTGGCGCCTCCTTGGGAATCCTTCGTGGAAGATCTGCTGGACCACCGCCCACTCTTTCATGCATGACACTGCGGAACGACGACTTCCGGTGACGCCGTGTGTCCTCTGCTCACGCCGCCCCATGCGCTTCGCTACCGCTGCGTCTCGATGTGGCGCAGGTATGCGAGTGGTGGCGGCCATCGAAGAACCCGAGGTGGCCCGCACTTTCTAGCCCGGACGTTGCCGCTCTCGACGTCGTCCCGTATATCTTGCTGGTGAACGATTGGGACGCGGTCCGGCTCGCGGAGACGTATCCGGTTCTCTACCACATGTCGGCAGCGGGTAGCTGGCCCGGCATTCGCCGCCACGGCCTCCTGAGCACCTCCTCCCTTCTCGACCTCTTCGAGATCCGAGGCGCCGAGCGGCGCCGGATCGAGGCGGCACTTCGCACCGAGTGCATCGAGATCCGCCATCCCGTGCACGGTGCCGCCGTGATCCGCGACCAGCGATCGATGAGCCGGCGCGGCCTCGAGCGCTCCCTCGTAGGGGGGCTCGGCGTCAGCACCTGGCTGCGCACGCTGAACAGCAAGGTCTTCTTCTGGGTGACGAGGCGGAGGCTCGACACCTTGCGCAACGCCCGCTCCTACCGCGGGCTCGCGCAGACCCTGATCGAGGTCGACACCTGCGAGCTCCTCACCCGCCACGCGGCCCGGGTGCGCCTGGCTCCGATCAACACGGGGGCCACGCGCTTCTCGGCCCCACGAGGACGCGACACCTTCCGCCGGATGGCCGACCATCCCTTCGAAGAGCGACGTCGTTGCGGCCGGGAGCCGGTCGTCGAGCTGTGTGTGGAGGGCGCCGTGCCCGACATCTCGGACCTCGTGCTTCGCGTGACGGAGGCGCGTCCCGGACGGCCCGATCGGACGCTGTGGCGAAGGTCGGCGCCGTGATGTCGCCGGGTCCTCTCGAGCCGGCCGAGGTCTGGAGAGACACCTGGGCGCGTCTGGTGCGCGCTACCCGCGACCGACGGCATGCGTACCGCCACCCGGTCGTCGCCTCGCGCTGCCCGCGTCGCGGTGTACGGGCGCGTACCGTCGTGCTGCGCGAGGCCGATCCGGCGGCGGCCCGGCTGGCCCTGCACACGGATCTGCGCTCCGGAAAGGTCCGGGAGCTGGAGCTCGAGCCGCGGTTGAGCTGGTGCTTCTACGATCCGCGGCGACGCATCCAGGTGCGCGCGGAGTCGCGGGCGACGGTGCACGCCGGAGACGAGGTGGCGCGGGCAGCGTGGCAGCAACAGGGGCCCGCCGCACGGGCTCTCTACGCGATCGAGCCGGCTCCAGGCACGCCCCTGCTGCCGGGCGCGAGCCCAGGCTTCCGCGCGGGAGACGACGCGGGCTTCGCGAGCTTCGCGGTCGTGCTGTGTCTCGTCGAGGAGCTCGATTGGCTCGAGCTGGGCCGCGAAGCCCACCGCCGCATCCGCTTCGAGCCGGGCGACGGCGGCTGGGACGGCGTGCCGATCGTGCCCTGAGCCGCCTCCTGACCCCGGTTCCGATCGCGGGCCCGCGCAGGGCCTGTCAGGGCGCGTCGACCTCTCGATACTCCGCGCGCACCTTCCGGGCGACCGTGCGCAGGAAGAACCCGACCGACACCGCGTAGAGGGGCATCGCCACGAAGACGAGAGCCCCCATCGAGTAGGCGTTTCGAGTGAGCGCGAACCAGAGGACGATCAGCGAGGCGATCGCCGTGAGCAGGGCCTCGAGCCTCACTCTGCCACCCGGCTCATCAGGCGATCGTAGTCGGGGCTTCCAGGCGTTCGCTCGGTGCGCGAGGGGTGGGCGAGCCCGTGGCAGTTGAGGCAGCTGGTGGCGGGCTTCATGCCCGCTTCGCGCACGATGTGATGCGAGTTCACCGCTTCGAAGCCGCGCGTGCCTTCGTGACATCCGCGGCAGGATGCCGAGTCGAAGTGTCCGCGGATGCGGACCGGCTCCGGGTAGAGCCCGGTCGTGTAACGCACGAGATGCCGGTAACCCTCGAGCTTCGCTGCAAGCGCGCCGTTGAAGCCGTACCCCGAGTGGCAGGAGTAGCACTCGTGCCCGGACGCCGCGGGGCTCCTGTAGTGGCGGGCGGCGAGCGAGTCGCTCTCGGGGTCGACCATGTCCGTGATCATCGGCTGCATGATGTGGCATCCGCCGCACGCCTCGACAGTCTGGGCGCCCTCGATCACCTCGAGGTTGGCCGTCGTGACCGCTGCAGCCGGCAGGAGGAAGATCACGACCAGAGCGATCAGGCGGAATGCCGCGAGGCGGGGAATCGCGAAGACCCCGAGGTCGACGAGCTCGGTCCGCGACAACCGGTCGGGGTCTCGGACGAAGAGGTAGACGCACCCTGCGAGAGTCAGCGCCGCGAGTGCGGCGGTCAGGATCGCGAGCACGCTCATCCCATCTCCGACCGGATCTTCTCGACGCGAACCGCGGTCGTCTTGAAGTCGGGCTGCTTGCTGAAGGGGTCGATACGATCGGTCACGAGCTGGTTGACCAGCCACGCCGCGTCGTAGAAGGCCGCGAAGAGCGTTCCCGGCCGGGGTCCGAGGGAGACCCGAGCCGGGCCGTCGATGCTTCCGTAGCGACTCACCACCCGCACGCGATCTCCTTCCTCGACGCCGAGATCCTCGGCGTCGGAGGCGTGCAGCTCGAAGTGCCCGCGAGGCGTGTTGTTGCGAATCGCGGGGATCCGGTCCGTCATCGTGCCGGTGTGCCACTGCTCGACGATCCGACCCGTGGTGAGCACGAGCGGGTAGTCCCCATCGACCGGATCCGAGCGCTCCTCGTAAGGCGTAAGGTGGAGACGCGCGCGGTGGTCTGGGTTCCCGTAGAAGTCGAAAGCGCGCCCGTCGGCCACGAAGGGGTCGCCGGGGACGTAGCGCCGGACGGTTCCGGGGTGGCCTTCGCTGGGGCAGGGCCACTGGATGCCGTGCTCGCGATGGAGCCGCTCGCGGGTCATGCCGCTGAAGTCGTACTTCGAGTGACGCGAGAGCGCCCGGTACTCCTCCCAGACGTCGGCCGACGTCTTTGCCGTGATGAGCTCGCCGAAGCCCAGCCGCTCGGCGAGGTCCACCAGGATCTCGAGGTCGCTGCGCGCCTCGCCCGGCGGGTCGACGAGCTTCTCGATCAGCTGGTAGCGCCGCTCGGTCTGGCCGTAGACGCCCTCCTTCTCGATCCAGAGCGCGGCGGGGAGAACGACGTCCGCGTAGCGGGAGGTCGCCGTGTCCTCGAACGCGTCCACCACGACGAGGAAGGCGCGCTCCAGCCCCTCCCGGTGGCGCGGGAGGTTGGGAAGGCTCTGCCCGGGGTTCGTGCACATGTTGAGCAGGCAGCGCACGCGGCCCTCGGCCATCGCGGCGAATAGCGCGATCGCGTCGAGCCCGGGCTCGGGTGCGATCCGACCCGCCGGGACGCCCCAGAGCTCCTCCATCTCGGCCCGGTGCGCGGGATTCGCCACCATGCGGCCGTGGGGCAGCGCGTGCGCGAGGGTACCCGTGTCGCGGACGCCGCCACAGGCGTTGCTCTGGCCGGTCATGGAGAGCGGCGTGGCGCCGGGCCGTCCGATCTGGCCCGCCAGCAGATGGAGCCCGTTGACCGTGGTGTTGAGCGCGGAGCCGTCGACACGCTGGTTCAAACCCATCGTCCACAGGCTCATCGTGGCCGGGGCCGCCGCGAACAGATGGGCCACCTCGACGATGCGCGAGGCGGGAACCCCGAGACGCTCCGACACGCGATCCGGCGCGTAGTCCTCGAGGAACGCCGCGAGGCCGTCCCAGTCGGTCGGGGTGCCGTCGGCCGTGAGCATGGACACGTGGGACTCGACGAAGTCTCGATCGACCAGACTGCCGCGCAGCATCACGTGGGCCATCGACCACAGCAGCAGGAGGTCGCTGCCCGGTCGCGGCGCCAGGTGCAGGTCGGCGTGCTCGGCGGTCAAGGTCCGGCGCGGATCGACGCACACGATCTTCGTCTCGGGGTGCATCCGCTTGCGTGCCAGCACGCGCTCGAAGATCGGCTGATGGCACTCGGCCGGATTGGCGCCGATGATGAAGAAGACGTCGGCGTGGTCGATGTCTTCGTAGGCTCCGGGCGGCTCGTCCTTGCCGAAGACCCTCGTGTAGCCGACGGCGGCCGAGGCCATGCAGAGGCGGGGGTTGCCGTCGACGTTGTTGGTGCCGATGCCCGCCTTGAACAGCTTGTTCGCGGTGTAGCTCTCTTCCGCGAGGAGCTGACCGGATCCGTAGTAGGCGACGGCGTCGGGCCCGGCCTCGTCGATGGCCTCGCGGAATCGCGAGGCCACGAGCGTCATCGCCTCGTCCCAGCTCGCGCGTCGCAGGCTGCCGTTCTCGCGGATCTGCGGGTGGAGTACGCGCCCCGGCGCCGTGGTCAGCTGCGGGAGCAGCGTCCCCTTGACGCAGAGCTTGCCGCGGTTGTGCGCGTCTTCGTCGCCACGCACCTCGACGACCTGGCCCTCGCGGATCCCGACGGAGACCCCACAGCCGCTGCCGCAGTAGCGGCACACGCTCTTGTGCCAGCTCGACGGCTGCCCCTGCACGGCCAGGAACTCGAGACCGCCCCAGGCGACCCCTCCGCCCGCGCTCACGAGACCGAGGGCGCCGGCGATCCGGAGCACGTCGCGCCGGGTGACCGCAAAAGCCCCCCCCAGCCGGGGCTCTTCCTCTTCGCTCATGGCTGACTCCCGGTGTTTCAGGACCGACGTCGCTCCGGCGCACCCCGGGCCGCGCGTCTCTTTAAGCGCATGCGCGCTCCACGGCGACTCTAGCGGCGCAACGCGAGCGAGCCTACGCGCGCGGAAGCTCCGGGGGCCACGACCCGCGCTCCCCCGGGGACAAGACGCGGGAGGAGGAGGTCGGAGCGCCGAGCGCAGGTGCCTCGCGCGCGATCCTGCGTGCGCCGGCGTCGACGAGCTCGGAGATCAGCTACCCGAGGGCCGATGGTCAGGCGCGCAGGTCGAAGCGGTCCGCGTTCATGACCTTGGTCCAGGCGGCCACGAAGTCGCGCACGAACTTCTCGGCGTTGTCGTCCTGGGCGTAGACCTCGGCATACGAGCGCAGGATCGAGTTGGAGCCGAAGACCAGGTCGGCGCTGGTCGCGGTCCACTTGAGCTCGCCCGTCTTGCGGTCGCGGATCTCGTAGCTGCCGTCGGCTTCGACCGGGTCCCAGCGATAGGCCATGTCGGTGAGGTTGACGAAGAAGTCGTTCGTCAGCTGACCTTCGCGGTCGGTGAAGACACCGTGTCGAGAGCCTCCGTGGTTGGTGCCCAGGACGCGCATGCCGCCCAGCAGAACGGTCATCTCCGCCGCGGAGAGGCCCAGGAGCTGCGCCCGGTCGAGCAGCATCTCTTCCGGTCGGACCGCGTACTCGGCCTTCTGCCAGTTGCGGAACCCGTCGGCAAGCGGCTCGAGCACGGAGAAGCTGTCCGCGTCGGTCATCTCCTCGGTGGCATCGCCACGGCCGGGGGCGAAGGGCACCTCGACGTCGTAGCCAGCCGCCTCGATCGACCGCTCCAGGCCCACGTTGCCAGCCAGCACGATCACGTCGGCGATCGATGCACCCGTCTCCGCTGCGATCGGCTCGAGGGTGCCGAGCACCCTGGCCAGACGCTCGGGCTCATTGCCTTCCCAGTCCTTCTGCGGGGCGAGACGGATGCGCGCTCCGTTGGCGCCACCACGCTTGTCCGAGCCGCGGAAGGTCCGGGCGCTGTCCCAGGCGGTGGCGATCATCTCGGCCGCCGAGAGGCCGCTCTCGGCGATCTTCGCCTCCACGGCGGCCACGTCGTAGCCGGT
>JASJBO010000386.1 GCA_030066475.1 Myxococcota bacterium | reverse complement strand
CCGCGCGACCGACGCGCGCGACGGCGCGGTCGCCGGCGGCGCGGTCGAGGCTGGCGATGCGATCGGGGCCGGCGCAGCGGCCACCGCAGTCGGCGAGAGCGCCCCGACCGGGAGCGCCGCGGCGGCCGCGCCACCGAGCGGCACGACAGGCGCTTCCGGTCCGGGCGCCGCCAGATCGAGCCGCGGCTCGCCGCGCGCCTCGACGAGCGCGCGCTGCAGAGCGACGTGCGATGCGGCGATCTCGCGCGCGGGCGGCGCATCCGAGGCAACCGCCGCGGCGAACGCGAGCAGCGCGCCGGCGTTCCGCTCCGCATCCTCTGAGTCCGGCGCTGCGGGCATCGTCGGGAGCGGCTCGGCGGCGACGCGCGCGTCGAGCAGCGCGTCGAAGGGCCCGGCCTCACCCGAGGGCGCGGCCGGAGTCGCGCCGCCGGGCAGCGCGGCCCGCGTCGACTCGATCGGCAGCAGCGGCAGGACGGCTCTCATCGGTAGCGCCGATCCACCCCCGGGCTCTCGCCCCGCGGATCCACGCTCCTGCGCGTGATCTGGAGTGCGAAGGGCTCCGACATGGCGGCGAGCACGGCGGCGGAGCTCTTGTGCCTCATCCGCTCCACGACCCGCGTGGCGACGTCGACGTCGAGCTGCTCGAGCAGCACCGCTGCGCGCGCCGGCGGCATCGTCGAGTACACCTTCGCGAGCTTGCCGACGCGCTCGCCGCGCGCTTCGTCGAACTCGACCAGGCTCTCCGTCAGCGCCGTGTGGAGCAGCTCGATCTGCTCGAGATTGCGCCGCGCCTCGGCTTCGAGCGCGTCGAGCGACTGCTCGCGAGCCGCGAGGTCGCGCTCGCGCCGCTCGAGCTCGCGCTCGCGCGCGCGCAGCAGCGAGAGCATGTGCGCCACGCCCGGGTCCTGCGAAGCGCACGGCGCGCCGCCCGTCTCGGCGCGGACGGGGGCTCCGGGAAGCACGGCCAGGCCAATGGCGCACAGGACGGCTCGCCCCTTCATCGCCGCAGACCTCGCGCCCGGCGGCCCATCTCGTCGAGCTCGCGCTGCGCCGCTCGCTCGCACTCTCGCACCCAGCGCTGCCAGTGGCGCTCGCGAAGCCGGTCGAGGGACTCCGCGCGGGAGCGCGCCTCGAGCAGCTCCCGCGTTCGATCGCCGACGCGCCGCCGGGCCCGCTCGACGCGCTCCGCCGCGGCTGCGACCCGCGCGTGGCCGGCCTCGAGCGTCGCGAAGCGCGCTGCGAGAGCGCGCGCCGCGAGCCCCTCGCCCACGGCGGCCCGGGCCGTCTGCGCGGCGGTCGCCGCCTCGCTGCGCGCCCGCAGCGCGTCCTCGTCGCAGGCGCGCTGGGTGGCACGCGCGCGGTGGAGCCGCGCCTCGGCGCGCTCCAGCTGATGGCTTCGCAGGCGCCGCAGCGGATCGAGGCGGAAGCGGAAGGAGCTCATGCGGAGCCTCCCGCGAGCACGCCCGCCAGGCCGCTGCGTGCTGCCGCGAGGTCGGTGCACTCGCGGGGCGCCTGGCGCAGGAAGGCGAGCAGCGGCGCCTCGAGACGTCGGGCCGCATCGATCGCGGGATCGCTGCCGGCCTGGTACACCCCGGTCGCGATCAGGTCCTCGGCCTGTCGCAGGGTGCCGAGCACCTGGCGCGCGCGCAGCGCGAGCGCCGCGTGCTCGGCAGAGACCACGTCCGACATCACGCGCGACACGCTGGACACGACGTCGATGGGCGGGAACTGGCCCCGCTCGGCGAGCTCGCGCGACAGCAGGACGTGGCCGTCGAGCAGGGAGCGCGAGGCGTCTGCCACCGGGTCGAAGGGATCGTCGCCCTCGACCAGGACGGTGTAGATCCCGGTCACGCTCCCGCCGGAGGCGCCGGTCCCCGCGCGCTCGAGCAGCCGCGGCAGCGCGCTCCACATCGACGGCGGGTAGCCGCGCGTCGCCGGCGGCTCGCCCACCGCGAGTCCGATCTCGCGCAGCGCGGTGCAGAAGCGCGTGAGCGAGTCCATCAGCAGCAGCACGTGCGCCCCGGCGTGGCGGAACCAGCCGGCGATCGCGGTCGCCGCGTGGGCGGCGCGCACCCGCAGCGCCGGGCTCTCGTCGCTGGTCGCGAGCACGACGACGGCGCGCTCGGCGGCGGCGCCGAGGTCGCGCTCGAGGAACTCGCGGACCTCGCGCCCGCGTTCGCCGATCAGGGCGATCACGAGCACGTCGGCGTCGGTGCCGCGCGCGACCTGGCCGAGCAGCGTGGACTTGCCGACGCCCGAGCCGGCGAAGATGCCGAGCCGCGCCCCGCGCCCGGCCGTGACCAGGCCGTCGAGGGCGCGAACCCCGAGCGAGAGCGGCGTGTCGATCCGGGGCCGCTCCAGCGCCGCGGGCGGTGCGGCATGGAGCGCAGCTTGGGCTGCGCCGTCGAGCGGCGGGCCTCCGTCCACCGGGCGACCCAGGCCGTCGAGCACCCGACCGAGCACGGCGGGCCCGGCCGGAACCGCCGACGCGGTGCCGAGCGGCGACACGCGCCAACCCGGCGCGACGCCGTGTGCGGCCTCGAGCGGCATCAGCACGAAGCGGCCCTCGCTGAAGCCGACGACCTCGGCCACCAGGCCCGGACCGCCCGTGTCCGGCTGCACCCGGCAGATCGAGCCGACCCGCGCGTCGCAGGGACCGTCGCTCTCGACCACCGCGCCGACCACCGCCCGCACGCGGCCTTCGGGCGCGAGCAGGCTCGCGCCCGCCAGGCGCTCGCGGCACGCCGCGAAGAAGCCGGGGTCCGCCAGGGCGCTCACGGCTGCGACTCCTCGACCGCGCTCGCGCCCGCGAGCTCCGCCCGCACCCGGGCGAGCGCCTCGTCGAGCTTCACGGTCAGGCCCTGCGTCGAGCCGGCGAGGCGCGCCTCGCCGCGCGCAACCTCGGAGTCGGCCTCGATCCGGAACGACTCCGGCGCGCGGCCGCGCGCGGCCAGGGCCTGCACGAGGGCGTCCGCCGCCTCCGGCGCGACGCGCACGACGACCGGCTGGGTCTCGTCCAGCAGCGCCAGTCCCCGGTCGACCAGCGCTGCCAGCGCGTCCACGGAAGCGCCGGGCGGGGCTCCCAGCACGTGCTCGGCGATCGCGAGCCCCAGCTCGAGAGCCGCGCGCCGGTTCTCGCGCAGGTAGTCGCCGGCGGCGCCCCGAATCCGCGCCGCGGCGTCCTCGAGCGCGGCCACGGCCGCATCGACGCGAGCGGCCTCCGCCGCGTCGCGCTCGGCCCGCGCGGCGGCCGCACCCGCCTCGTACGCCTCGCGCCGCAGCGCTTCGAGGTCGAGCGGCGGCTCCGCCGCGGGCGCGTCGGACGGCGTGGCCGCGGGCACGGCGGCCCCGCGCGCCGGCAAGACGCGGCTCGGCTCGAAGTGCGTCCGCACGGACGCGGCCGGAACGAAGCGACCGGGTGCGTTCGTCACGCCCGCTCGACCTCCTGCTTGATCCAGCCCTGGATCGTGCGCAGGCTCTCGTCCGAGCGATCCCGCGCGAGCTGCCCGAGCTGCTCCGCGCCGGATCGGCCCGAGGTCGTCGCCTCCGGCAGGCCGGCGGCGCCGGCCTCGCTCTCGGCGAGCATCGCCTCCATGTCCGCGACTCGGGCCGGAACCGCGGGCGCCGCGTTGGCGCCGAGCGTCTTCAGGATCGGGCGCAGCACGAGCGTCGCGAACAGCAGCACCACGCCGAGCCCGGCCAGCGCGCGCAGCGCGTCGCCCACGATCAGCAGCAGCTCGGGCGAGAGCCCGCCGCCCGGCTCCTCCTGGAACGAGAAGGTCCGGAAGGGAGCGGCGGTGAGCGTGAACTGGTCGCCGCGCTCCTCGTTGAAGCCCACGGCGCCCTTCGCGAGCTCCTCGAACTGGCGGAGCGACTGCTCGTCCCAGGGTCGGAAGCTGCCGTCCTCGGTCGGCTGCCCGTCGAGCAGGACGGCGACCGTGAGGCGCCGGATGGTGCCGGTGGGATCGACCGAGCGGCTGACCGTCTTGGTGAGCTCGTAGTTGATGGTCTCCGAGACCCGCGAGCTGCGCGTGCCGTTGGCGGCGCCGGGCGCCTCCCCGCCCGGCACGGCGGAGCGCGCGCCCGGCACGCCGCCGGCGTCGCCCGTCAGATCCTCCTCGGTCTCGGTGGTGCGCTGCTCGCTGCGCTCGACCTGGGAGTCCGGGTCGAAGCGCTCGGTGGTGTGCTCGGTCTGGGTCCAGTCGAGATCGGCGCGCACCTGCGCGACGACGCGGCCCGGACCGACGGTGCGACCGAGGATCGACTCGACGCGCTCGCCGAGCGCGCGCTCGAGCCCCGTCTGGTAGCGGCCGGTTCCCGCCGGCTGGCCCGCCTCGACCTCCTGGCCGCTCGCCGAGAGCATGCGGCCGTGCTGGTCCACGACGGTGACGCGCTCGGGCGCGAGCGACTCCACGCTCGACGAGACCAGGTGCACGATCCCGCGCACCTGGCCCGCGTCGAGATCGGCGCCGGGCCGCAGCTCCACGACCACCGAGGCGCTCGGGCGCCGCGCGTCGTCGCCCACGAACGGCGAGCGCTCCGGCACCGCGATCTGCACGCGCGCGCGCGCGACGGGCTCGAGCTGCGCGACGCTGCGTGCCAGCTCGCCCTGGATCGCGCGCCGGAAGTTCACGCGATGGACGAACTCGGTCACTCCGAAGTCGGGCTTGTCGAACAGCTCGAAGCCCGAGCCGCCGCCCGCGGGCAGACCCTGTCCCGCCAGGCGGATGCGGGCCAGGTGGATCTGCGCGCTGGGGACGTGGACCGCCGAGCCGCCCGCGTCCAGGCGGTAGGGGATGTTCTCGCCCTCGAGCGCCTCCACGACCTGCGCCATCTCGTCGCCGGCCAGGCCCGCGAACAGCAGCCCGTAGCGGGGCTGGGCCGCGCCGAAGCCGATCCACAGGAAGAACGCGAGCGAGCCGGCCGCGCTCGCGACGAAGACGGCGCGGCGCGCGGGCGACCACGCGTTGAACTGGGTGCGGGCGTTCTGGAGCCAGTCTCGTTCCGCCACGGTCTACACCTGCAGTCTCATCACTTCCTGGTAGGCCTCCAGGACGCGGTTGCGGAGCTGCGTGACCAGGCGCAGCGACAGGTCCGCCTTGGCCAGCGAGACCATCGTCTCGACCGTGTCGCCCTCGCCCGCCGCGAGCTGGGTGGCCTGCGCCTCGGCGTGCTTCTGGGCGCGATCGGCCTCGCGCACGAGGTCGATCAGTCGATCGGCGAAGTGGCCGACCGGACCCGCGGCGTCGGGGCCCCGCGCCGTCTGCCCGGCGGATGCGCCGCCCACAGCGGTCAGCGGGAGACTCACCGGCCGATCCTCAGGGCGGCCTCGCTCATCTCCCGCGCCTTGCGCAGGATCACGAGGTTGGCCTCGTAGGAGCGGCTGGCCGACATCAGGTTCGCGAGCTCCTCCACGGGGTTCACGTTCGGGAGCCTCAGCAGGCCGTTCTCGTCGGCGTCGGGGTGGCCGGGCTGGAAGCGCTCCGGGCCGGGGCGCGTGTCGCGCACCACGCTGCGCACCTCGACGGTGCGGAGTGCGCGGTCGAGGCGGTCGCCGAAGGAGCCGCCCATCGGTCGCGCCGCGAACACGGGGTCGCGCCGCTGGTAGGGCCCGCCGCCCGCGGTGCGCGTGGTGTTCACGTTGGCGAGGTTCGAGGCCGTCACGACCATGCGCGCGCGCTGCGCGGTCAGGCCGGAGACGGCGATGTCGGTGATCTGGGACAGCTTCATCGGTTCCCCCGCTGGCCTACGACCGGCCGCCGGTGATCGCGGTCCGCCGCAGATCGATGAGGCGGCTCATCACCTCGGCCTGCTTGTTGAAGGCACCGGCGTTGCGCGAGATCCGCACCAGCTCGCGGTCGGTGTTGACGCCGTTGCCATCCACCCGCGACGTGCGCCGCTCCACGACCTCGCGCCAGCCCGCGGCCTGCGCCGGCTCGCCCAGGTGCGAGGGGTGGGACGTGCGCAGCACGTGGCCGGCGCGGGCGAGCACCGCATCGAACTCGAGATCGACGCGGCGGTAGCCGGGCGTGTCCGCGTTGGCGAGGTTCGAGGCGAGTCGGCCCTGGCGCTCGACCCGGAAGCGCATCGCGCGCTCCACGTCGGCCAGGGCATCTCCGAGCAGACCGGACAAGGGCTTCCCTCCCGTGACTCCGGCGCAGGGAAAAGCAACGTGCGTGCCAAGCCGTCGGCAGCGGCGAAAGCGCAGGCATTCCGGGCGTGTCTCGGCGAACGGCGATCGCGGGGGGCGCTGCGCGCCTTGCAGGCTGCAAAGCGAAACGCCGGAGTGGAAGATCCTGCCGGGTGGCTGGCTCAGGCGAGCCCGTAGGAGCGGATCTTGTTGCGCAGGGTCCGGACGCTGATGCCGAGGGCCTGGGACGCGCGCGTGCGATTGCCGTGGTGCAGGGCGAGCGACCGGACGACCGCCTGGCGCTCGAGGTCGCGCAGGTTGAGCGTCTCGCTCAGTGGCGCGGCGGGCTGGCCGCGGTCGAGCAGCCGCTCCACGTCGACCTCGCGCCCCGCGAAGAGCAGGACCGCGCGCTCGGTCAGGTTCTCGAGCTCCCGCACGTTGCCGGGAAACGCATGGTGGACCAGGACATCGAGTGCGCCCCGCGACAGGCGAGGCGTCGGGGCACCGCGCGCGCGGGCCGCGCGCTCCAGGAGCAGCTGGGCGAGCCACTCGATGTCGCGCGGACGCTCGCGGAGCGGCGGC
>JASJBO010000385.1 GCA_030066475.1 Myxococcota bacterium | reverse complement strand
GACGCCGGGCGCGTCGGTCGGCACCAGGATCTGGGACTGGCGGAGGTGGGGCGGGGCGTCCGGGCTCGTCTGCACCATCACGATCATGATCTTGCAACGCGGGTCGCCGGCGCCGGAGATGTAGTACTTCTCGCCGTTGAGGACCCACTCGTCGCCCTCGAGCCGCGCCTGGCAGGCGATGTTCTTGGCGTCCGACGAGGCGAGGTCGGGCTCGGTCATCGCGTAGGCCGAGCGGATCTCGCCGTTCAGGAGCGGCTTGAGCCAGCGCTCCTTCTGCTCCGGCGTGCCGACCCGCTCGAGCACCTCCATGTTGCCGGTGTCCGGGGCCGAACAGTTGAGGCACTCGGAGGCGATCGGGTTCCGGCCGAGCTGGGCCGCGATGTACGCGTAGTCCAGGTTGCTGAGCCCCTGCCCCGTCTCGTCGTCGGGCAGGAAGAAGTTCCAGAGGTCGTTGGCCTTGGCCTTCGCCTTCAGCCCGTCGAGCAGCTCGAGCTGACCGGGCGCCCAGGACCAGCGGTCGGTGCGGTCCTCGCCGAGGCGGAAGAACTCGTGGGTGACCGGCTCCACCTCCTCGCGGATGAAGGCCACGACCTTCTCGTACAGCGGGCGCACCTCCTGCGACATCCGCAGGTCGTTCATCTCCTCGGTGGTCTCGAGACCGGCCATTTCAATCTCCTCGGTTGGGGAACGGAAGGGTACGCGAACCCCTCCCCGGCGGCATGTGCCACGCGCCTCGGTCGCCGTCGCGGGGCGCGGCCCGTCAGCTCGCGCGGATCTTGTAGCGGACCGGCAGGTGCTTCAGACCGACCACGAAGCTGGCGCGGATCCACTCGGGCTCGGCGGTGAGCTCCCAGTGCTCGACCCGGCGGGCGAGCTGCTCGACGATCGCGCGCATGCTGCGGCGGGCGAAGTGGGCGCCCATGCAGAAGTGCTCGCCGTAGCCGAAGGCGAGGTGCCGGTTCGGGCGCCGGTCGACCCGGAAGCGGTACGGGTCCTCGAAGACGCTCTCGTCGCGGTTGGCCGAGGCGTAGAACATCGCCACCGCCTCGCCCTCGCGGATCTTCTGCCCCGCCACCTCGGTGTCGCGCGCGGCCGTGCGCTTCATGAAGTTCACGGGCGAGGCCCAGCGGATCATCTCCTCGACCGCATCGGGCGCCCGAGACAGGTCCTGCTGCACCTTGGCGAACTCGTCCGGGTTCTCGATCAGCTGCCAGAAGCCGCCCGCCAGCGAGTTCTTGGTCGTGTCGTGGCCCGCGCTGAAGACGATCAGGTAGTAGCCGAGCGTCTCCATGGCGCCCATCGGCTCGCCGTGGATCCGCGCGTTCGCGATCACGCTGGCGAGGTCGTCCGTCGGGTTCTGGCGGCGGTCCTGGATGATCGGCAGGAACAGCTCGAGGAAGTCCTGGCCGAGCTTCGCGAAGTCCTCGGGCGACCGCCGGCCGCCGCCGAGCTCGAGGTCGTCCGGGGCGAACAGCCGGTTCGACAGCTCGAGGATCTTCTGCTCCTGATCCTCCGGCACGCCGAGCGCCTTGGCGAGCACGCGCAGGGGATGGCTGACCGCGATGCCCATGGCCAGGTCGGTCTCGTTCTCGCTGCCGTCGCCCGCGAGCGCGTCGACCAGCTCCACCGCGCTCTTCTCGATCGCGCTCTCCATCACCTTCAGCGCGCGCGGGGTCAGCGAGGGGCTCAGCACCTTGCGCAGGTCGCGGTGCTCGGGCGGGTCGGTGTTGATCACCACGCGCATGGCGCCGATGCCCTCTTCCTCGTTGATGACGCGGTCGGTGGGCATCAGGGTGATGCCCGGCGCGCTGAGGAAGAGGTCGGGGCTCTTCGAGATCTGCTTGATGTCGTCCTGGCGGGTGACCGCCCAGAAGGGCTCGACCTCGTCGATCTGGCACCAGTGCACCGGCGACTCCGCGCGCAGCCGGTCCCACACGGGATAGGGCGGACCGTGCATGGCGTAGTAGTCGGGATGGACGAGCTCGTAGCCCGTGGTGATCGACATCGGTTCGACTCCTGGGGCGCGCCGGCCGTTCGATGGGCCGACCGACCGGTCGGACGGTACCGCTCCTCGGCGGCAGGGCGCAAGCCGGGGCGATCGGGCGTGACTCGCGATCCACCCCCGTAGTAGGCTCGCGCTGCCGGCTCGAGCGCCTCCCCGAGGTGCTCCCCTTGTCCGCGACCGAGAAAGACAGCTTCCGCGCCTGGAAGCAGCGCGACGCCGACAGCCCCGACCCGATCGGCTGGGCGGAGGCCCGGGACGAGATCCTGGCGGCCGAGCGAGCCGAGATGGCAGCTCGCCGCGGCGTCGCCCCTCCGAAGGGCGTCGAGACAGCGGGGCTCGCGATCTCGGGCGGCGGCATCCGGTCCGCGACCTTCGCGCTGGGCGTGCTCCAGGCCCTCGGCGCGCGCAAGCTCGTGTCGCGCTTCGACTACCTGTCGACGGTCTCGGGCGGGGGGTACCTGGGCGCCTCGCTGAGCTGGTTCCTGAGCCGCCACGCCGAGCAGCTCCGCCCGCCGCAGGACGTGCCCGTTCCGTTCGGTCTCGACGCCGACGACTTCCCCTTCGGCACGGAGGATCCCGAGGCGGATCGGGCGCCGGATGCCGACGAGGGCTGGCAGGCGAAGCTGTTGCGCTATCTGCGCGCGCACGGCAACTACCTCACCCCCGATTCGGACATCACGCTGCTGTCGGGCATCTCGGTGGTCCTGCGCGGCATGATCGTGAGCCTCGGCGTCTGGCTGCCGGTCGTGACGGCGGTCTTCGTCGCGTTCTTCGTCCTGGATGGGTCGATCGAGGAGGGTCGTCTGGACTGGAGCAACGAGCCCAAGGACGAGAACAAGATGGTCGTGTCGCTCTGGCTCGGACTCGGCCTGCTGGGCGTGTTCGCGCTGGCCTGCCTGGTGTACGCGGTCTCGACGTTCTTCGCGCGCGTCATCAAGCAGATCGGCTGGAGCCGCTATCGCCTCCGCCGCGGCTTCGAGCGCTGGGCCGGACTGGTCCTGAAGGCGACGCTGGCCCTACTCGTGCTCGCCTCGCTTCGCTTCGCGGCAGGCGAGCTCAAAGAGAGCGTGGAGGAGACCGGGGCCCTCTCCCTCGTCCTGGGCGCGCTGGCCGCGATTCCCTCCTTCACGGGCGGCGGGAACGACAAGTCGCGACTGCCGCTGGGCGTGGTGGCCGGGGTGGGCGCGGTGCTGCTGATCTACGGCCTGCTGCTCCTCGCCTACGGCCTGGCCGGCCTGTGGTACGACGGCCTGGCAGAGAAGATCGGGCTGGGCGTCGCCCTGGGAGTCGGTCTGCTCGTGGGCTTCCGCTCGAACCTGAACTACATC
Source organism: Myxococcota bacterium (assembly GCA_030066475.1). The sequence continues at coordinate 3,387 of JASJBO010000385.1, read as the reverse complement.
GGCCTGCATCGCTTCTACCGGGATCGGCTGATGGAAACCTTCCTGCCGGCGCCGGCGGACGGCCTCGCCAACCGGACGGGCCCCGCCCGCGACGCCGACGCCGTGCTGCTGAGCGACCTGAAGCTCGAGGGCGAGCAGCCCCATCGGGGCCCCTACCACCTGATCAATACCAACCTCGTGCTGGTCGACTCCCCGCGGCCGCGGCTCCAGCTTCGCGGGGGGGACAGCTTCGTGCTCTCGCCGCGCTTCTGCGGCAGCGACGCGACCGGCTATCGCAGGACCGAAGAGTTCGCGCAGGACAGCATGGCGCTCGCGACCGCCATGGCGATCTCGGGTGCGGCAGCGCACCCGAACACGGGCGTCGGCGGCGTCGGCCCGATGCGGCAGAAGGCCGTCGCGGTGCTGATGAACCTGCTCCAAGTGCGACTCGGCTACTGGATTCCGCACCCGCGCCGTGCCCAACAGCGCTCGCGCACGCCCAGCCACTTCCTCGCGATGGTCTACCAGATCGCCGCTAACGGCTACACCGAGACGAGCCGGAACCTCGAGATCAGCGACGGCGGCCACTTCGAGAACCTGGGGATCTACGAGCTGGTGCGACGTCGCTGCAAGTTCATCCTGGCGATCGACGGGGCCGCCGATCCCGGCTTCGCGTTCGGCGACCTCCGCATCGCCGCGGAGCGGGTGTCCGAGGACTTCCCGGGCGTCCGCATCGACTTCGACGACGGGCATCTCGAGAAGCTGATCCCCAGCGGTGACGAGGACCCGATCGCGCGGGCGACGTGCGCGGAGCAGGGCTTCGCGGTCGGCCGCATCCGCTACGACGCGACCTACAGCGGAACGATCGTCTACGTGAAGAGCACTTTTTTGAGAGGGCTGAGCCTTCGCCTGCGCGGCTACCGCCGGGCCCACGAGACCTACCCCGACGAGTCCACCGCCGACCAGTTCTTCGACGAGAGCCAGTTCGAGGCCTACCGGCGCCTCGGGTACGCCATCGGGGCGGAGGCCGCCGGGGAGATCGAGTCCTTGCTGCCGCGCGAGTGGTGGCGCGATGGCGCAGCCGGCCCATCCTGGTAGGCTGCCTCGGGTCGGTTGGGCGCGGAACGAAGAGCAGCAGCGGTCGATGCAGCGAGAGCGGTACCAGGCGACCCGCGCGGTCGGATCCGGCGCGACCCTGCTGCTCTGCCTCCTGCTGGCCTGGCTTCCGCAAGCGGCGTCGGCGGACCTCCTGCTGCCGGTTCCCGATCGCCGCGACCACGTCTTCGACCCGCTGGGGCGCTGGCTCTACGTCACCACGGAGTCCGGTGCGGTCGAGCGGTTCGAGCTGCCCGGCGGCAGGCGGCTGCCCGCCTTTGGTCTGGGCGGGCCGCTCAACGCCCTCGACGTCACGCCGGACGGGACGGCCCTCTACGTGGCCGAGCACTACCGCACGGGCGGGCAGGGCGCCTTCGCGAGGATCGACGTCGCGACCGGGCGGGTGACGAGGATCTCCTTCGACCCCGGGTCCCATGAGTACGGGGCGTGGGACGTCGCGATCACCTCGACGGGATTGGGGATGACGACGACCCGCGGGTCAGGAAAGCTGCGGGAGCTGGACACGGCGACTGGGAGTCTGTCGATCGTCCCTCTCTCTACCTTTGGGTACGAGCCGATCCGGGGCGAGGCATCGATCGGGCGCGGTGCCGACCGCACCCTTCTGGTCTTCTCGGACGCCCGGCCGGTCTTCACGTACGACGCCGAAGCGGACCGGTTCTCCCCCCAGATCCATTCGGTCGCCCGCTGGAACTCCGCCTCGGGCGTCGACCGGAACGCGACGCTGATCGGCGTCGAAGTGGAGACGGGCGTCAAGCTCTTCACCGCCAGCCGGCTCGCGGTCGGCGAGATCCCCGGCATCCTGGGCGGGTTCGTGTTCGACTCGGTGGCGGACGTGCTCTACGGCGTGGAGCCGCAGCACGACGAGCTCGTCCTCTTCGATACGGATGGGCTGGGCGAGATCGGGCGGATGCCGATCGGTGAGAACGTCGGCGCGTCGCAGACGTTCGGTGACGGCGTCATGTCGATCTCCGACACGGGTCAGTGGATCGCCCTCTCGACCCCGTCGGGCATCCGGGTCTTCGAGCTGCCGGACCGCGCGCCGCCCGGTGATCCCGATGGCGACGGCTGGAGCGGGACGGACGACAGCTGCCCGCTCGATCCGAACCCGCTCCAGGACGATCCGGACGGGGACGGCTGGGGAAGTCCCTGCGACAACTGTCCGGCGCTCTCGAACCCGGAGCAGCCCGACCTCGATCGGGACGGGCTGGGCGATGCCTGCGATCCGTTTCCGGGGCTGGCGCTGACGATCGTGCCGTCCCCCGCGTGGAGCGTCGCGCTCGCCGGCGACTCGGTGCGCGTCCGCTACCGGCTGGAGACGCGCGACGGGTCGCCGCTGCCCGACCTGCCGGGCGTGCGGGCCACGCTGACCGTGAACGGCTCCGCGCGGTTCGGGTCGACCGCGACGCAGGGCATCCTGCTCGAAGGCGGTGGAACCGCGCGCGTGAAGGTGGAGTTCGTCGCCGGGGCGTTCGAGATCGACGTGAGCGACCCCATGGGCGAGACCGTGCGCCTCGGCGCCGAGGACACCGACCGCATCGGGATCGAGATGCTGGCCCCCATCGAGACCTTCGAGGTCGACGACGGCGGCTTCTCGGCGCCCGGTCTCCTCTGGGAGCACGGCGTGCCCGCCTCGGGGCCGGAGAGGGCCTTCTCCGGCACGCGGGTCTGGGCGACCGGACTGGCAGCGGCCCCCGCGGAGGGAGTCAGCGAGAGCCTCGTCTCGCCCGCCATCGGGCTTCCGGTCGATTCGACCCCCTGGCTCGAGTACGTGAGCTGGCTCAGCACGCGCTTCAGCGACGCGGTGGTGGAGGTGTCGAGCGACGCCGGCGCGAGCTGGACGGCGCTCGAGACGCGTTCGGGCTTCCACCCCGAGTACACGCGCCGCTCGTTCGATCTCTCGGCCTGGTCCGGCCAGACGGTGCGGATCCGCTTCCGCTACGAGAGTGAAGACCACTCGCTCTACTCCGGCTGGTATCTCGACGACGTCGCCATCCGGGGCGTCGGCACGATGCTGGACTTCCTCGACCCGGCCGGTGACCTCGACGACGACGGTCTCACGAATCAGGAGGAGCTGTCGTTGGGGACGGACCCCTACGATCCGGACTTCGACGGCGACGGCATCGACGACGGCAGCGACAACTGCCCCCTCGCCGCGAACGCCGAGCAGTCCGACGCGGTGCACCCTGGCGGAGCCGGCGACGCCTGCGACGACCCGGAGGGCGACGGGATCTCCGACGATCGCGACAACTGCCCGGACGCGGCCAACCCGGAGCAGGAGAACACCGACGGCGA
>JASJBO010000384.1 GCA_030066475.1 Myxococcota bacterium | reverse complement strand
GGGGGGGGGGGGGCGGGGGGGGGGGGGGGGGGGGGCGGCCGGCGCGCCCCCCCCGGGGCGGGGCGGCCCGCGCCCCGCCGCCGGCCCCGCCCCCCCCCGCCACCGGGGGAATGATCTCGCCGCGGCGGAACCAGGGCCGCTCCATGATCCCGAGCGCGCGGATCAGGCGTCCCACCGGCGACTCGAGCAGGTCGTCGGCATCGAGCACGATCTCGAACATGTCCTCGACGCCCACCGACGCGAACGGCACGATCGGCACGCCGTGCTCGATCGCGAGCCTCGCGAAGCCGACCCGCTCCTTCCACACCAGCCGGTACTTCTCGCCCTTGTGCTTCATCACCTCGCGCCCGCCGCCGGGGAACACCAGCACCGCCTCGCCCGCCTCGAACAGGCGCCCGCAGTTCTCGCGCGTCCCGCGCACGGCGCCGATCCGCCGGAGCAGCTCCCGCCACACCGGCAGGGCGAAGTGGTTGTGATCGCCGAGGCCGCGCACGACCCGGCCGGTGGCCTCGTAGATCTCGAGCCCGAGCATCGGGATGTCGAGCATCCCGTAGATCGTGTGGTTGCCGGTGAGCAGCACCGCGCCGTCGCGCGGCACGTGCTCGAGGCCGAACGCGACCGGGCTCATCAGCTCCTTGAGCGGCTTCATCACGCGGTCGAGCTCCGCGACGAAGGCGGGCTCGAAGGAGAGGTCGTCGTTCCGGGCCGGCGTCATGCGAGCTGCCATGTTCGCCGCATGGATCGGGTGCGGCAAGCGAGATCGGGTCGCGCGCACGGCCCTGCCTCGCCGCCGGCCCGCTGCCTGCGACGTCTCGAACCGGCTCGGCTCGCGGTTCTCGACCAGCTCACGAGCGAGCTGCGCGACCTCGTGGTCGACGTCCCGGATCGGCTCGAAGACGCCCACCGCGTCCTCGATCCGCTCGGTCGGTCCGCGTTCGTGCTCGTGTCGCTCTCGTCCTCTCGTATCGCGCCTCCGGCTGTTCTGTAATACAAAAGATTACGGAAATCGCACTTCTGTACTACAGCTCCGGTCGGGCATCCGCACCGTGCGGCGGCGTTGCGCGGGCTTCAGGACTCTCGATCGCGATCCGATACGGTCCCCGCCTAGTGGACCGTCCCCAGCTCCGCACGATGGCCTCCGCTCTGCTGTGTGCCTCCGCGCTGTGCGCGACGTCCAGCTGCGCGCGGGCCTCCGAGCTGGTCTGGAGCAGTGGCTTCGAGAACGGGTTTCCCGGCGGCGAGTGGCACCCCTGGGACAGCGGCTCCTGGTCAGCCGACGGGAGCCTGCCGTCCGGACGCCAGTCCGCCTGGACGATCGTGCACCGCGATTCGGGCGAGCCCGTCTTCTCCGGCGACCACGCCTATCGCGGCTGGATCGAGGCGCCCGCGAGCTCGAGCCACCGCGCCTATCCCGGCATCAGCGCCGACGATCCCAGCAACATCGAGGACCCGATTCCCACGCCGCTGGTCAACTCCTTCATGGTGTACCTCGACGCGGACTTCGATGCGCTGGGTTCGGGTGAGTGGATACACCTCGGGACCTGGGGCAACAACGTCGACTGGGTGGTGCACACGATGAGCGTGCGCGGCGGCATGCTCGAGCTGGCTCACATGAGCCCGTTCCTCGGCGAGTACATCGGGCCGCTGCCGCGAGAGCCGTTTCCGCTGCGTCGCTGGGTGCGGATCACGGTCTACATCGAGTACAACGGCGCGACCGGCTACGTCCACGTCTGGCAGGACGGCGTCCCGATGTTCCGCGGCGACTACACGAACCACCCCGGCACGCACCTGCTGCGCGCGCACTGGGGCATGTACGCCAGCGCGGGCGTTGGCGCCGGCGTCCAGTACAACGACGACATTCGCATCTGGAGCCTCGACCAGCCGCTCGCCGCTTTCGACGACGAGCCGCTGCCCGTGCCGGAGCCGTCCGCCGACTGTCTGCGACTGGTCGGGCTGTTCAGCCTCGCCGGCCCCGCCTGGTACGCGCGCCAGCTCCGGTCGCCTGGCGGCGGCAGCGGGGCGCCGGGACGCCGATAGACTGCAGGGAGGAAGCCTCGTGTTCGAGGGGCACGCGGAGCTCGTGATCCAGCAGCGCAAGGAGTGGACCGAGGTCCTGACCGACTGGGAGACGCGCAACCAGTACGCGGTGCGGGACGCGCAGGGTGCCGAGATCGGCCTGGTCGCCGAGCGGGCCCGCGGGCTCTGGGACGTGCTGCGCCGCGGCTTCCTGCGCTCGCATCGGCCGCTCGACGTGCGCGTCTTCGATCGCGCCGGCGCGGCGGTGCTGGCGTTGACGCGTCCCTTCTTCTGGCTGTTCTCCCGGCTCGACGTGAGCGCGCCGGACGGGCGCCCGATCGGCTGCGTCCTGCGCCGCTTCGGCGTCCTGCACAAGCGCTACGACCTCGAGGACGCCGTCGGGCGTCGCTTCGCCCGGATCGCGGCGCCTCGCTGGAAGCTGTGGACGTTTCCGGTCGTCGCCGAGAGCGGGGATGGCGAGGCGGTGATCGCGAAGCGCTGGGGCGGGGCGATGCGCGAGGTCTTCTCCGACGCCGACACCTTTCGGATCGCGTTCGGCAACGCGGGCTGGAGCCCCGACCAGCGCGCCGTGATCCTGGCAGCCGCGCTCTCGATCGACTTCGACTTCTTCGAGAACAACCAGGGGCGCAGCGGCGGCCTGCTGGGCCTGGGGCGATAGCCCGGCCGATGTGCCAGCCTTCGCAGCACGAGCTGCCGCCGCGCGGCTGAGCGAGGTCTCCCGATGAAGGTCGAGAACCAGGTCCAGCCCGCGCCCGAGAACGTCCAGGCCTTCCTGGCCGGCGCCGACCGGCCGGTCGTGATGGTCAACCTGCTCAAGTTCAAGGAACGGGCGGTCTACGCCGACGGGCGCGCGAGCGACCTGAGCGGCGAAGCCGCCTATCGGCTCTACGCCACCGAGATGCGCGGGCTGGTCGAGGCCGCGGGCGGCCGCTTCCTGTTCGGCGGCGCCGTCGAGAGCCTGCTGCTGGGCGAGGTCGAGGAGCTGTGGGACGCGGTCGGCCTGGTCGAGTACCCATCGCCGAAGACGCTGGTGCAGATCGCCACCACCCCGAAGTTCCGCGAGATCGAGGCCCACCGCGAGGCGGGCCTCGCCGGCCAGCTCAACATCGCCGTCCGCGAGGGCGGATCGACTCGAGCTTGAGCGAAGCCCCGCCGCGATCTTAGCCGTTCCCGAGCCCCGACGGACTCGGTCGCGAGCCGCCTACCCGGCCCTTCCTCGAGCGCTCGGCCTGACGAGTCCTCTGGGCAGCGTACGGAGGGACTCCGCCAGCCTCGGGAAGAAATCGCGGTAGGCGCTCGACTTCCGCCAGCCCAGCGCGATCCGCCGCGAGGGCGCCGGCCTCGTGAACTCGACGAGTCCGATGCCGGACGCTGGCGCCATCGGCGGCTCCACCGCAAGCCGGGGCAGCAGCGTCACGCCGACGCCAGCCGCGACCATCTGGCGCATCGTCTCCAGACTGGTCGATCGGAAGTCCTCTCTCTCGGAAGCGCCTGCGAGGTGACAGACCGCGAGGGCCTGGTCGCGTAGGCAGTGGCCGTCCTCGAGGAGCAGGATGCTCTCGTCCGACAACGCCTCGACCGAAACCCGCCTCCTGCGCCGCGCGAGAGCGTGCTTCGCGGGCACGGCGAGCACGAACTCCTCTTCGAACAGCTCGATCCAGTCGAGGTCGTCGTCCGCGAGCGGCAGCGCCAGGACGCCGGCGTCGAGCTGACCTTGCTTGAGCTGCCGCAGGATTTCGTGTGTCTTCTCCTCGGCGAGCAACAACTCCAGCCCAGGGAAGCGCTCCCGCACGACCGGAACGACGTGCGGGAGGAGATAGGGCGCGAGGGTCGGGAAGAGCCCGATGCGGAGGCTCGCCGAGCCCGGGTCGGTCATCCGCCTGGCGATCCCGAAGATCGCATCTGCCTCACTGAGCACGACGCGTGCGCGCTCGACGATCTGCCGACCCGCCGCCGTCAGGAGCACGCCTCTTGCGACCCGCTCGAACAGCTCGAGACCCAGCTCGTTCTCGAGCTTCCTGATCTGCGTCGACAACGTCGGCTGTGACGCGTTGCAGGCCTCGGCGGCACGCCCGAACTGGCCGTGGTTGGCAACCGCGACCAGGTATTCGAGATCGCGTAGGTTCACGGCTTCCGCTCCGTTCAGGCCACGGAGGCCTCCAGCGGCGACGAAGTGCGGATCAGATAGTCGAAGGCGCTGAGCACCGCTGTCGAGCCCGCCCCCAGAGCCACGACGATCTGCTTGTAGGGCACCGTCGTGCAATCGCCCGCCGCGAAGACGCCCGGCACGGAGGTCCTCCCGCCTTCGTCGATCTCCACCTCTCCGTACGGCGTCAGGTCTACCGCGCCGCGCAGCCACTCGGTGTTGGGAAGCAGACCGATCTGCACGAAGACCCCCTCGAGGTCCAGCTGGTGATCGACGCCGGTCCCGCGGTTCCGGTAGCTCAGTCCCGAAACCCTGCTGCCGTCGCCAACGATCCCGGTCGTCTCCGCGTGCACCACGATGTCGACGTTCGGGAGACTGCCGAGCTTTCGCTGCAACACGTCGTCGGCACGGAGCTTCGGTTCGAACTCGACCAGGGTGACGTGTTCGACGATGCCGGCCAGGTCGATGGCGGCCTCGACGCCCGAGTTGCCGCCGCCGATCACGGCGACCCGCTTGCCCTTGAAGAGCGGGCCGTCGCAGTGGGGGCAGTAGGCGACTCCCCGGTTCGCATACTCGCTTTCGCCCGGAACGCCGAGCTGGCGCCAGCGAGCGCCCGTGGTCAGAACAACCGAGCGCGCAGCCAGGGATGCACCACTCGCCAGCTCGATGCCGATCAGCCCTCCGGCACCGGCGGCGGACCGCAGCTTCGTCGCCTGTTGACGGGTCATGACGTCGACGTCGTGCTCTCCCACGTTCCGCTCGAGGACGGCCGCGAGCTTCGGACCCTCCGTGTAGGGGTCGGAAATCAGGTTCTCGATGCCCGCGGTGTCCAGGAGCTGTCCGCCGAAACGCTCGGCTACGATCCCGGTCCGGAGGCCCTTCCGCGCGGCGTAGACGGCCGCCGAGGCACCGGCCGGGCCGCCGCCGACGATCAGCACGTCGAACGGATCCTTTGCCCGGATCCGGTCGGCCGCCCGCCTGCCGGCTCCCGTGCCGAGCTTCTCCACGATCTCCTCGAGGCTGGTGCGCCCCTGGGAGAAGGGCTCACCGTTTCGGAAGAGGCTCGGCACCGCCATGACCTCGCGTTCTTCGACCTCCTGGCGGAAGAGCGAGCCGTCGATGACGGTGTGCCGGATGCGTGGGTTCAAGACGCTCAGGATGTTGAGCGCCTGCACCACGTCTGGGCAGATCTGACAGCTCAAGGAGATGAACGACTCGAAGACGTGCTGGCCCTCGAGCTCCTGGATCTGCTGGCGAACCTCCTCGGTCACCGCCGGGGGGTGCCCGCCCACGTGCAGGAGGGCGAGCACGAACGACGTGAACTCGTGGCCGACGGGGAGGGCCGCGAAGTGCACCGCGACGTCGCTGCCGGTCCTCCGCACCGCGAAGGACGGCCTCCTGGAAGCGACGCCGTCCCTGGAGACAACGATCTTGTCCGACAGGGCGGCGACTTCCTCCAGGAGGCCGAGCATCTCGGCGGAACTCGGCCCGTCGTCGAGGGATGCCGCGAGCTCGATCGGCTGTCGGATCTTGCCGAGATGCGTGCGGAGCTGCTGCGAAAGCGCCGGGTCGAGCATCGCTTGAGCCTCCTCTCGTCGCCTGACGGGCTAGATCTTCCCGACGAGGTCCAGGGAGGGCGAGAGCGTCGCCTGGCCCTCCTCCCATCTGGCCGGGCAGACTTCGTTCGGGTTCTCCCGTACGTACTGCGCGGCCTTGACCTTGCGCAGCAGCTCGGTCGCGTTGCGGCCGACGCCGCCGGCGTTGACCTCCACGATCTGGATCTTGCCGTCCGGGTCGACCACGAAGGTGCCACGGTCGGCAAGGCCCGCGTCCTCGATCATCACGTCGAAATTGCGGCAGAGGAGCCCCGTCGGATCTCCGATCATCGGGTACCGGATCTTGCCGACTGTTTCCGACGTCGCGTGCCAGGCCTTGTGGGTGAAGTGGGTATCCGTCGAGACCGCGTAGATCTCGCAGTCGATGGCCTGGAAGGCGTCGTAGTGGTCGGCGAGATCGCCGAGCTCGGTGGGGCAGACGAAGGTGAAGTCCGCCGGGTAGAAGAACACCACCGACCACTTGCCCCGGAGCTGGGCATCGGAGACTTCCGTGAACTCCCCTGCATGGAATGCCGCTGCCTGAAACGGCTTGACCTCGGTGCCGATGAGCGACATGGCCTTACCTCCAACCCGTCCTCTTGCTGCTGGGACTTCGTGTCGGGACGTCTCACGAAGCCCGAGGCGGGATCGCCCCGCCGAGCAGAGCCTAGGGCTGCCCAGTCATCAGTCAAATTGATCAATCCATTTAAGATGATTGACTCAGTTGATTGTCGCTGGCGCCCGCTCCGCCGGGTCGGCGATGCCGATGACGCCCATGGCTACCCGCGCTCCAGCGTTACCCGTCGGCTGTCCGCCGTCGTCCTCCAGGGCGTGGATGATCAGCCCGCGTCCGACGATCGAGTTCGTCCCGCTGAAGGCGAGCTGGGAATCGACGCGCTCGTAGCGGGCGGCTCCCGAGTCGTCCGCCTCGAGGTTGCCCAGGTCGCCCACGTGCCGCGGCTC
>JASJBO010000383.1 GCA_030066475.1 Myxococcota bacterium | reverse complement strand
CCGGTCCGCCATATCATGATATGCTCTTGTGCCGACCCTCAGGACCGAGCGAAAGCGCTCGGTGCGTCACAAGGAAGGGAGCCATGGCCTCGAGACGAACTCAGGTCCTGATCGTGGGTGCGGGGCCGATCGGGCTCGTCGCCTCGATCCTGCTGGACCAGCAGGGCGTGTCCTCGATCGTCGTCGACCGGAAGCTGGACTTCGACGACCACCCGCGCGCCCGCTTCATGGACTCGTGCACGCTCGAGCTCTTCCGCCAGCTCGGAGTCGCGGACGAGGTGGAGGCGACCGGGATCGGGCCCGACTGGACCGAGGTCATCACCTGCGCCGAGTCGATCGCCGGCAAGCAGATCGCCCGCATCCCGAGCCCCGAGTTCCACTCGGTCCCGCGGCCGATCACGCCGCAGATTCCCGTGATGACCTGCCAGGACCTGCTCGAGCCGATCCTCTACGAGCGGGCGAAGGCATGCGAGCGGGTCGAGGTGCGCCTGCAGCAGGAGCTGGTGGAGCTGTCCCAGGACGCGGCGGGCTGCCGGGCCCGGACCCGCCACACGGAGACGGGCGAGGTGGACGAGATCGCCGCCTCCTTCGTGATCGGGGCCGACGGCGTTCGGAGCTTCGTGCGCGACGCGATCGGCGCCGAGCTCGAGGGCGAGGTGCGCGACATGTTCTTCCGCGACGTGCTCTTCCACGCCGACCTGAGCCCGTGGATCGACGAGCTCGGCCGGAAGGGCGCCCTGCTGTTCGTCGCGCACCCCCTGGGCGCCGGACTGTTCCAGCCGCTCGACGGCAAGCAGCGCTTCCGCATCCAGATCGGCGGGCTCGATCCCGACGCCGAGATCGACGACGAGTGGTGCCGCAGGTGGCTCTGGTCGGCCGTGGGCGCGGGCGAGGAGTTCCCCATCGACATCCTCACGAAGCGCATCTGGCGGGTGAGCGCGCGCTCGTCGAGCCGCTTCGCCAGGGGTCGGATCTTCCTCGCAGGGGACGCCGCCCAGGTCTTCACGCCCACCGGCGGCATGGGCATGAACTGCGCCTTCGCCGGCGTCCGCAACCTGGCGTGGAAGCTTGCCTACGTCGTCCGCGGCGTGGCTCCTGCCTCGATCCTCGAGACCTACGAGAGCGAGTGGAAGCCCCAGTCGCTGCGGCGGGCGAAGGCCGCACTCGAGAACGCGGACTACATCATCGGGGTGTTCACGGCCTACGCCTTCGGCGGAGACCTCTACCAGGCGCTCCACGACGTGAAGCAGTACACGCACTACACGGGGACGATCTTCGGCTACGAGCTCGCGTCGGACCTGTGTGACGTGGACGCGGCCGCGCCGCCCGAGGTGGCCGACGCGCAGCAGGACTACGTGCCGGTCGTCCGCTCGGGCCGCCGCGCGCCCCACGTCTGGCTGGACGACGAGGAGACGCGGTCGATCCTGGACGCGTTCGGCACGGACTATGTGGTCGTGCTGCGAGAGGGCCCGGACGAGGCCGCCTGGGTCGACGCCGTCCGTCCCATCCGGGACCGGGGCTTCCCGCTCCGCATCGAACGATGCGCGACCTCCCGCCTCGACGGCACCCCGTACGAGCCGGAGCAGACGGTCCTGGTCCGACCGGACCTGATCGTCGCCGGCCACGTCCGCCGGGGCGAGGCCGCGGATCCTGGCGCCTTCCTCGCGGGGGTGTTGCCGCTCGCGGTCTGATCGCCTGCCGAAGCGCGGTAGGATGGTCTTCGTGACTGCACTCGAGCCCGCGACCTTCGAGCACATCGCCCTGGCCGTCCACGTCGGCGACCTCGCGCGCTGGGACCGCCTGCTTCGCTGCCACCTCGGGGGCACAGCGCTCCTGGGAGGAGCCGCCCCGAAGGTCGGCGTCCAGGGCGGGCAGATCGACTATCCGGACGGCGGCATGCTCGAGATCCTGAGCTGGATCGAGGGCCGGGAAGCGAAGAGCGCCATGAAGCGATACGTCGATCGGTGTGGCTCTCGCGCGGCCCTGCACCACCTGACCTTCCTCGTCGACGACTTCGACGCCCGCGTCGCGCGGGCCCGCGAGCTCGGCCACGAGCCGATGGTCGGCCGCGAGCTGCCGCACTGGCGCGAGTTCTTCGTGCGCGACTCCGGCCTCCGGCCCGCGGGCTTCCTCGTCCAGGTGCTGCAGGCCGACAAGGACGTCGTGCCCGACGGGTGGGGCCACGACTGGCCGCCCTTCCTCGCGCAGCACCCGGACGCGCGGCCACCTGCGACGATCGCCGGCGTCCAGCTCGCGAGCACCGACCCCCGGCGCTCGGCCGCGCTGTTCGCCGAGCTGCTGGGCGCCGAGACCGTCGCTTCGGATACCGGGGTGGGACTGCGCTGGCCCGGCTCGACGATGGGCCTGCGTCTCGTCCCCGGCGACAGCGAGGACGCGAGCTGGATCGAGGTCGCGGCGGCTCCGGCATCGCTCGCGGAGATCTGCGCGTCCGGACCCGAACGCGCCGGCGCGCTGATTCGTGCCTCGGCCTGAGGCCGGAGGGGGATCCGATCGGACGCCACCTGCTGCTCGTCCTCGGGAGGGTGCGTTCGTGCTGCCGGGGCTGATCGACGCGCATACCCATCCCGGCTTCTGGACGAGTGGATCGCGAAGCCGTAGGACGCGTCAGGTTCGATCCAGGCCGTAGAGGCGTGCCGCGGTGCCGTGCAGCACCTTCTCGACCACGTCGTCGGGCACCCCGTCGAGCGCCCGCGAGGCGTACTCGCGCGGATGCACCGCCGCGGACTGCGGGCCGACCGACATCGACGTCGGATGCGGGTAGTCGGTCTCGTAGAGGATGTTGTCCGGATACAGCTCGAGCGTCTTGGCGAGGCCGTGCTCCTCGAACCAGAAGCAGCCGTAGATCTGGCGCCGGAAGTACTCGCTCGGCAGCAGGTCGTACTCGGGGTGCTCCTTGTAGATGCCGGCGTTCTTCCACTGCCAATCGAAGGCCTCGAGCACGAAGGGCAGCCAGCCCACGCCGCTCTCGACCGATACGAAGGCGAGGTCGGGGAAGCGATGGCAGACGCCGCCGAAGACGATGTCGGCCAGGCACTTCTCGTTGTCGATGAAGGCGTTGGCGGCCACCCGCGCGAACTGGGCGCGCACGCCGATGTTGCCGGCCCCGCCCAGGTCCCACTCGGCGCCCGAGCCGATGTGGAAGCTGATCGGGAGGCCGGCCGCCTGCGCCGCGGCCCAGATCGGGTCCCAGTGCGGGTCGGGCAGCGGCGGCTCGCCGAACGTCTGGGGCTGGCCGCCGAACAGCACGCCGCGGTGTCCGAGGGCGGCGCAGCGCTCGATCTCCGCCACCGCGGCCGGCACGTCCCAGAACGGCGTCGCCATCACCGGGACGAGGCGGCTCGGGTCCGCGGACACCCACTCGATCAGGAAGTCGTTGTAGGCGCGCACGCACTCGAGCATGAGCGCGGGCTGCTCGAGCTTCAGGAACGCGCCCGAGCCGAAGCCGCCGGCGTTGGGGTAGAGCACCTGGGCGTGGATGCCCTCGCGGTCGAGGTAGGCGAGGCGCTCGCTCGCGAGGTGCGCGCCGGGCGGGATGTCGTCCATGGTGTCGGGGAAGTCGGGCAGGGTGCCGTCGTAGCCGGCGATGGCGGTCGTTCCCACCGGCAGGACCAGCTTCTCGCCCACGAACCAGATGTCCTTGCCGCCCATGTTCCGGATGTGCGGTACCGCGTCGCCCCACTTGCTCGCGACACGCGATGTCCACAGGTCGGCGGGCTCGGAGACGTGGCTGTCGACGTCGATGACCCGGTAGCGATCGAACAGGTCGGCCATGGTGGGACTCCTAGCTGGTGGACTTCGTTCGGCTTCGCCTCACTGCGCGCGCCCTCCGGGCGCTTGCTGGGGCTTCTGCCGCGCAGACTCCTAGCGAAGGATCTTGTTGGCGATCTGGCCCAGCAGCTCGATGCGCTCGGGCTTGTGGCCGTTCACCGGGAGGTCGACGGCGATGCCGTCGAGGCCCTTGGCGACCGCGCCCTCGATGATCTCGCCGACCGTGTCGGGGTCGCCGCTGATCAGGAAGTCCTTCACGCGGTCGCGGATCGCGTCGTTCCAGCCCTTGGCCCCGGCCATCTCGCGGAAGTCGGCGTCGAGCTCCTCCTGGGTGGGCGCCACCGCGCACATCATGAGCTTGCTGACGACGATCTCCGAGCGGTCGCGGCCGAGCCGCTCGCAGTGGCCGGCGAGCGCGTCGAGCTTGCGCGGGATGTCCTCGATCGTGCCGGTCAGGTTCGACTCGTCGGCGTACTGGGCCACCATGCGCAGCGTCTTCTTCTCGCCCTGGCCGCCGATCATGATCGGGATGCGCGAGATCGGGCCCGGCACGTTCGCGGCCTCGCTCACGCGGTAGTGCTTGCCCTCCAGCGTGGGACGCTCGCCGCGCAGCATGGGGATGATGATCCGCAGCGCCTCCTCGAGCTTCTCGAAGCGGTCGGTGAAGGTGCCGAACTCGAAGCCGAGGTCGAGGTGCTCCTTCTCGAACCAGCCGGCGCCGATGCCGAGCGTGGCGCGGCCGCCCGAGACGTGGTCGAGCGTGGTGACCTGCTTCGCGAGCAGCGCCGGGTTCCGGTAGGTGTTGCCCGTGACGAGCGCCGAGAGCCGCACCCGCTCGGTGTGCTGGGCCAGCGCCGAGAGCATCGCGTAGCACTCGAACATGGGCTCGTCGTGGGCCCCGATGCCCGGAAGCTGGTAGAAGTGGTCCATCACGAAGACGCGGTCGTAGCCCGCGGCCTCGGCCGCCTGCGCCTGGGCGACGACGTTCGCGTAGGTCTCGGCGGGCGCGAGGCCGGGGTAGGTGAAGTTCGGGATCTGGTAGCCGAGCCGGGTCATGGCAGCTCCTCCTCGGGCGTCTCGCGCCATGGTACTCTCGGGAGGGAGGGATCGACATGGCCGAGAACGAGATGCTCCGCGGTGTGAAGATCCAGGCCCGGGCGGTCATCCCGATCGTGCGAGCGCTCGAGGCCGAGCTCGGGAAGGAGCGGGCCCACGCCATCGTCGGGAAGGCACTTGCCGAGAGCTGGGCCGACGTGATGGCCGCGCGCAGCGCCGAGCGCAACAGCCACCCGAGCGATGCCGACGCGGGCTTCGACTTCCCGGTCGAGTCGGAGGTGGTGGAGCTCACCGAGGACTCGTTCGGGCGCAACATGACCGCCTGCGCCTTCGCGGACTGGTTCCGCGAGATCGGCGAGCCCGAGATCGGCGCGCTGCTCACCTGCGGCGTCGACTTCGCGGTGGAGGCGCGCGTGCGGCCCGACTGGGAGTTCACGCGCACCCAGACCCGCATGCAGGGGGCGCCGCACTGCGACTTCCGCTGGCGGCGCAGGACGAGCGAGTGATCGCGGTTCGCCGCCCACCGCGGGGGCGGGTGTCCCCATCAGCAGCAGCCCAGGTCGCCCGCGCCGTCACCGTCGTCGTGCCAGTGGCGATGCTCGAACAGGCCGTGCCGAGCGGCGGCGGCGTGTGCGGCGGCGACGTCGATCATGCGCGGGCCGGCGCGGACGACTCGCGCCCGCGCCTCCTCACCGGGGGCGAGCACGCGCCCGCGATCGCCGTCGAAGGCCAGCACGCCCGGGCCGCGGATCGAGACCTCCTCCCCCAACGCGAGCGGACCCGCCCGGGTGACGTGCGCCGCGCGGTAGAGACCCTGCGAGATCGGGGCGAGGATCGGGGTGGCGCCGTTGCCCGGCGCGGTGCACTGCACGTGGACGCCGTGGTCGTCGTCGAAGCCCGACGGGTGCAGCAGGCCCCCGATCGGCGACATCCCGACGCCCGCGGGCTCCGAGCGTGCAAGCACGAGGTGCCGCAGGCGCGCCGGGTCGAAGGGGAGCAGGCTGCCGGGGTGGTCGCCTTCGAGCAGGGCGAGGTCGATCAGCGCGATGTCGCTCTCGCCGTCGGCGAACGTCACCTCGACGAGCTTCGCGGTGTGGCCCACGTCGTCGAGCGACACGCGGCCCGCCGCGACGAGCCCGGCCGCCGCGCCGGCCGTCGTGGCCTCGACGAGCTGCGGGAACACGTTGTTGGTCCCGGTCGAGATCGCGACGAGCGGCGCGTCGCGCCAGGCGCGCACGACGGCGCGGTTGGTGCCGTCGCCGCCGAGCACCACCAGGGCACCGCAGCCCGCCTTGCGCATCGCCTCGGTCGCGCGCACCGTGTCGGCGGCCGTCGTGTCGGGGCGTCCCAGGTCGAGCAGCTCGACCTCGAGCGACGGGAGCCCCAGCCCTTCGACGGCGCCCTGCGTGACGCGGAAGATGTCGGGCGCCAGCATCACGCGCGTCGCCCCGGCCGCGGCCGCCCCGACCGCGGCTCGCCGGATCTGGCTGCGCTTCGACTCGGCCGTCTGGCTCGAGGCGCGCGCCGCCAGGCGTCGCACGTCGCGGCCCGACAGGGGATTGGCGATCACGCCCACGGGTCGCGGCTCGGCCGGGACCCGGGTCACGGCGAGGCGCATCCCAGCAGCCGGCCCATCAGCTCGGGCGGATCCGGTAGCGGACGGGCAGGTGCTTGAGGCCCACCACGAAGCTGGCGCGAATCCACTCGGGCTCGGCCACGAGCTCCCAGTGCTCGACGCGGCGTGCCAGCTGCTCGACGATCGCGCGCATGCTGCGCCGCGCGAAGTGGGCGCCCATGCAGAAGTGCTCGCCGTAGCCGAAGGCGAGGTGGCGGTTCGGGCGGCGGTCGATCGAGAAGCGGTAGGGGTCGTCGAAGACGCTCTCGTCGCGGTTGGCCGAGGCGTAGAACATCGCCA
>JASJBO010000382.1 GCA_030066475.1 Myxococcota bacterium | reverse complement strand
GAGCCCCACTTCGAGGAGCCGGACCTGCCGCTGACCGTGCTCAAGCTCGGGGTCCACTACCTCGACGAGGACGGCGCGGTCCGCGACAGCGAGATCATCGACGCGTGGTCCGAGAGCGACCCGCTCTTCTACAGCCCGTGGGGCGTCCGGGTCATCGACCACGGCGGCGCGCCGATGATCGTCGTGGGCCTGAACATCCCCGGGCTGGCTCCGCTCGAGGACGGCGCCGGGAACGTGCTCTCCTACGTCCGGAAGGACGGCGTGTGGGAGCGGTCGGTCGTGATCGAGAATCCGGTCCCCACCGAGCTCAACTACAACTCGATGATCGTGGTGCCCGCCGACATCGACAACGACGGTGATGACGATCTCGCGCTGAGCGCGGCCTTCGGCTCCTCGGCGGTGGGGAGCTGGCTGGAGAACACGGGCCGGAGCGACGACCCGTGGATTCCGCACCTGCAGACCATCGCGGCCGACACGGACCCGGCCATCCGGGGCACCCTCGCCTACAAGAGCGCCGACCTGAACGGCGACGGCTATCCCGAGGTCGTGTACAACGCGATGTTCGACATCCCGAACACCGATCCGCCCCGCTTCCGCGGCGAGATCTGGCTGGGCGTCAACCCGGGGCCCGGCGGCTGGGACGCTCCCTGGCAGAAGGTGGTCATCGACGACGACAACTGGGCGTCGGCCGACATGTGGTTCCACGACTTCGACGGCAGCGGGCGCAAGGACCTGATCGCGAACCAGATCTTCAGCTCCACGGTCACGCGCTACCACCATCCGGGCGACGACCTAGCCGACCCGTGGGTGCCGCAGGTGATCATCTCCGGATTGACCTCGCCGAGCGACATGTGGCTGGCGGACATGGATGGCGACGGGCACATGGACGTCGTCAGCGCCGACCACACCGCCCATCGCGGCGTCTGGCACCGCAACCCCGGGCCCGAGAGCGACGCGCTCTGGCAGCCCAACCTGATCTTCCGCGACATCCGGCTGCCCGGCGACTTCGCCATGGTCGACGTCGACGGGGACGGAGACCTCGACTGGGTGGGCACGACCCTGACCACCGGCCAGGCCTTCATCGTGGAGCAGGAGTCGCCGCCGGCGAGCCTGGTCGCGACCCTCTCGGTCCCGGACACCTTCGACGCCCAGCCCACGCAGCTGATCGTGACGCTGGCGAACTCGCTTCCGGTGACGGGCCCGCCCGCGGCCGTCCTGGTGTTGATCGTGAACGCGGACGCGGACGGCAACGGCCGGGGAGACGTCGACGAGATCCTGAGCGCGACGCGGGACTTCGTCCTGGCGCACGAGGACGTCGGGCTGAGCGGCGAGTACCACGTGGTGGCCGCGCTCTACGTCGTGGGCGGCGGCCTGTTCCAGCCGGTGCCCGGGGTCGACTACCTGGCCAGCAGCGAGAAGATCGTCTTCGGCGAGGGCAAGGCGGAGGTGCAGCTCGAGCTCGAGCTGGTCACGGCGCCGTAGCGAGCCGGCACGCCAGCGCGGCGCCCGCCCCTCGGGTTCAGCCCCAGTTCCTCCCGAACACGCGGTCGCGAAACCTCCAGGGCGGCGTTTCTCGCAGCGTGTCCTCGGAGTACACCCTGAGGAGCTCGCCGCCGAAGGTCGAGACGCCGGGCTCGAGGCCGCGCTCGTACTGGAAGTGCCACCACTCGGCGCCCAGCCACGTCCCGCCCGAGAAGAAGGACTTCCGCGCCCGGATGCGCGCGAAGCCCTCGGACTCGAACAGGGCGGTGAGATCGAGGAAGTGGCCCTCCACCGGACGTCCCCTGGTGCGCGAGCCGTAGGTGACCGCCTCGACCTCTCGCCGCTCGGCTCCCTCCGCGCGGGCGTAGACGCGCCAGCGGCGGTCTCCGTCGGCGGCGACGACGTACGGGTCGCGCGACGGTGCTTCCATGCCGCTGCCGACCATCAGGTCGAGCGCCCGGCCGGTGTAGTGGAACGACGTGGCGCTTCGGCTCGGGCTCACGTGCGCGGTGAGCGAGCGGCGCGCGCCCGAGCTGGTGAGCTTGCCGCCGGCCTCGACGACGACGTCGCGCACGCGCGTATAGGCTTCGGCCACGTCCGAGCGCAGGAAGAACCGGTCGTAGCCATCGCGGTACGCGTCCGCCGGCACCCGCACGAACGGCAGGCGCTCGCCGCTGCGCTCGAGCGAGTCGACGCCCGGGGACTGCTGCTCGAGCACCTGCTCGCTCAGGGCCCGCTCGAGCATCTCCTGGGTCTGGGTCGACAGGGTGCCGTCGGCGAGGATGCCCTGGGCCTCCTGGAAGCGGATGAGGGCGTCTTCGGTCTTCTCGCCGAAGATGCCGTCCACCTTGCCCGGTCGGTATCCCAGCTGCGCGAGACTCTCCTGAAGGGTCCGAACGTCTTCTCCTCGGTCGCCTACCTGCAGCATGGGATGACTCCTTTCACTTCGGGGCGGCGAGCGTCCGCCGCCGCCTCGCGCCGACCATATCCCATCTGCCCGGGCTCACGGTCGTCGCGCTTGCGGCGATGGCCTCGGCCCCGGCGGCGGCCCCGGCCCCGGCCCCGGGGAACCGCGTTGCCGCGGGTTTCGCGCGCTCGGACGCGTGCGATGTGGTAGTCCTGGAGCCGTGGACATCGGCGTCAACCTTCCCGTCATGGTGCCCGGCCTGGACCGCACCCATCTCCTGGAGTGGTCGCGCCGCATCGACGCGGGGCCCTGGTCGCACGTGGCCGCCGGCGAGCGCATCCACTTCCCCAACCCCGAGATCCTGGTGGCGCTCAGCGCCGCTGCGGCGGCCACCGAACGGGTGCGGATCCTGACGAACGTCGTGGTGCTCCCGATGCACTCGGCGGTGCTGAAGGCGAAGCAGCTCGCCACCCTCGACGTCGTCTCCGGCGGCCGTGTCGTCGCCGGCGTCGGCGCCGGAGCCCGTCGCGAGGACTTCGAGGGAATCGGTGCCGACTTCGACCGGCCGCGGCTCCGCGTGCTCGAGGAGCAGGTCGCGACGATGCGGCGGGTGTGGTCCGGCGAGCTCGCCATCGAGAGCGCCCAGCGCCCGGTTGAGCCCTTCCCGGTGCAGCCGGGCGGGCCCCCCATCCTCGCGGGCTCGCTCAGCGAGCGGTCGATCGTGCGCGCGGCGCGCTGGGCGGACGGACTCTGCGGCTTCAGCTTCGGGCCATCGACCGCCGAGGTCTCCACCTCGTTCGAGGCGGCCCGGCGCGCATGGAAGGACGCCGACCGCGAGCGCGCGCCCGTGCTGCTGACGGGCTTCTGGTTCGCGCTCGGCGACGACGCGCGCGAGCAGATGGACCGCTACCTGAAGCGCTACCTGCGCTTCCTGGGCCCTGGCGTCGCCGAGCAGCTCGCGCCGACCGTCCGGGTGACCTCGGCCAGGGCGCTGGCGGAGGCCGTGGCAGGCCTGCGCGACGCGGGCGCCGACGAGCTGTCGCTCGTCCCCACCACGCTCGACCCCGACGAGCTGGACCGGGCGGCGGACGTCCTGTTCTGATCCGGCGAGCGTCCGCGCGCTACGCCGCCGTACGCGGTCGCGGCGCCGCGTCGGGCGCGGGGCGGATGCTGCGGCGGCGCCAGGCGCGCGCCAGCCAGCGCTGCCAGACGATCAGCGTGGTGTAGGCGAGCGGGACCGCGAAGAGCGTGCCGACCATTGCCACGATCAGGCCGAAGGCGATCGAGGCGGCGAACGGGCCGTAGGTCTTCGAGGCGCCCTGCAGGCCGAGCGCCATCGGCAGCAGCGCCACGACGGTCGTGAGCGTGGTCAGCAGGATCGGCCGGAAGCGGCGCGCGCCGGACTGGCGCACCGCATCGAGCAGGTCCGCCCCCTCGCGGCGGGCCTGGTTGATGAAGGCCACCATCACCAGCGAGTCGTTCACCACCACGCCCGTGAGCCCGACGGCGGCGTAGAGCAGCACGAAGCTCACGCTGTAGTCGAGCGCCGCCACGCCGAGGATGATGCCGACGAACGCGAACGGGACGGCCGACACCACGATGAAGGGCTGCAGATAGCTGCGGAACAGCGCCGCCAGGATCATGTACATGGCGACCAGCGCCACCGGGAAGGCGCGGAACAGGTCGGCGAAGGCCTCGCCCGACTCCTCGTACTCGCCGCCGTAGCGCACCTCGAGCTCCGGGTGCTGCCCGGGCAGGTCGGCGAACGCGGCCCGCAGCTTCTGGTTGGCGGTGAGGGAGGTGGCGCGCTCGTCGTCCACCTGCGCGAACACGCTCACGGTGCGCTTGCCATCGTAGCGGTGGTAGGCGCGGAAGCCGCGCGTCACCTCCACGTCCGCCACGTCGCGGAGCTTCACCAGGTAGCCGGCGGGCGTGCGCACCTCGACGTCGAGCAGGTCGTGGAAGTCGCGGCGGTAGCGGTCCTCGAGCCGGACCCGGATGTCGACGTCCTCGTTGCGCAGCGGGTCGCGCAGGCTCGAGGCGATCAGGCCGTCGTTCGCACCGCGCAGCGCGCGCGCCAGGTCCTCGAAGCCCAGGCCGTGGCGGGCCGCGCGCTCGTCGTCGACCAGCAGGCGCATCTCGGGCGTTCCGGCCTTCAGGTTGTCCTCGACGTTGTAGACGCCCGGGATGGTCTCGAGGAAGGCGCGCATCTCGCCGGCGACCGACTTTCCGAGCTGGTAGTCGTCGCCCTGCAGGCGCACCTCGACCGGCGGGCCGACCGGTGGGCCGTCCTGCTCGGCCTGCACCCGCAGCTCGCCCACCCGGCCGGGCTGCTCGGCGCGCCACGCCTCCACGCGCTCCTGCATCTGGAACAGCGCCCGCTCGGGCGAGGCCGTGTTCTCCTCGCTCGCCTCGAGCGTCAGCACCGACATCGCGTAGTTGGTGCCGATCAGGCGGTCGTAGTTCGTGTCGACACTCATCCCGACCGTCGTGGCTACGTCGCGCAGGTCGTCCCCGACGAAGGGCGCGATGACGGTCTCGTAGCCCTGGGCGACGCGGTCGCTGCGGTCCAGGCTCGAGTCCGACGGTCCCTCGAACAGCACGTTGAAGGTGTCGAACTCGCCCGGGAAGAGGTCGACGCGCAGGTGCTGGGCACCGGCGAACGCGAGCAGGAAGACGGCGCCGAAGAGCGCGGTGAACGGGAGGCGGTGGGCCAGCACCAGGTCGAGCGCCCGCGCGTACTGGTCGCGCAGCGCGGCGACGCCCCGATCGACGGTCGCCCGCGCCCGCGCGACCCGGCCCGCGGCGGCGCCGTCGGCGCGCCGGCGGCTGCCGAAGTCGAGGTAGTGCGCCGGCAGGATCAACAGGCACTCGAACAGCGACGCGAGCAGGCACACCACCACGGCCTTGGGCAGGATCTCGACGAAGCGCCCGGCCACGCCGCCGACCAGCAGCAGCGGGAGGAAGGCGGCGCAGGTGGTGGCCACCGCTGCCACCACCGGCCAGAGCACCTCCTCGGCGCCGTGGACCACGGCCTCGCGCAGCGGCTCGCCGCGTTCGACGCGGGCGTAGATGTTCTCGAGCACGATGATGGCGTCGTCCACGAGCATGCCCGAGACCAGCAGCATGCCGATGATGGTCGTGGCGTTGATCGTGATGCCGAACAGCGGGAAGAAGATCATCGCGGTGAGGAAGCTGAATGGGATCGCGATCACGGTGAGCGCGGCGTTGCGGAAGCCGATCGTGAACCACAGGATCGCCATCACGCAGAGCACGCCCGCCACCAGGTTCTCGGCCAGGATGCTCATGCGCGAGCTGACGAAGGCGGCCGTGTCGAAGGTCTTCGCGACCACGACCCCGTCGGGCAGCAGCGGCCGGTACCGCTCGATCCAGGCGTCCACCGCCTCGACGAGCCGGATGACGTCGGCCTCGGACTTCTTGGTGATGGAGACGAGCAGCGCGGGCTGGCCGTTGTAACGGGTGCGGAAGCGCGCCTTCTCGAGGGCCTCCTCCAGCCGCGCTACCTCGCCCAGGCGCACGAAGGTGCCGTTCGGGTTCTCGGCGACGACGGTGGACAGGATCTCCTCAGGGCTCTGGTAGTCGCCCTGCGCCCGCACGGTGCGCTCGCCGTCGCCCGCCTCGAAGGTGCCGGCCGGGAGGTTCAGGTTCTGGCGGCGGATGCGCTCCGCGACCTCCACCACGGTGAGGCCGAAGCGCGCCGCGGCGTCGCGATCGACCAGGACGCGCACCTCGCGGTCGCGCTCGGCGCGGATCTCCACGCGGTTGGCGCCCGGCAGCCGCTTCACCCGCGTCTCGACGTCGCGCGCCACCTCGCGCAGCGCGAGCGGCCCGACGCCCCCGCTGTCCACGACCGCGACCATCACCGCCGGCGCGAACTCGCTGAACTTGCCCTCCTCGAGGATCGGCTCCTCGGCGTCGGGCGGAAGGTCCTCGACGCGGTCGATCGCCGCGCGCACGTCGTTCAGCGCCGCCTCGTACGCGACCTCGTCCAGCTCCTCGTCGAAGTCGATCGAGATGTCCGACAGGCCGGCGGACGAGACCGAGCGCATCTCGTCGATGTCGGCGATCCCGATCAGCTCCTCCTCGAGCTTGCGCGTGACGAGGCGCTCCACCTCCTCGGCCGAGGCGCCGAGCCAGATCGTGCGGATCTGCGCCTCGTTGAGGTTGATGTCCTGGAAGAACTCGACGGGGATGCGCGACCAGGCGGCCAGGCCGCCGAGCAGGCACACGAAGAAGAGGACGTTCACCAGCACGGGCTGGCTCACGCTGAAGCGCGGCAGGCTCACGGCGCGGTCCCCGCCAGCTCCGGGCCCGGGCCGGTGTCGCGCACGCGCACGAGCAGGCCGTCGCGCAGCTCGCGCAGCCCCGACAGCGCGACCCGCTCGCCGGGCTCGAG
>JASJBO010000381.1 GCA_030066475.1 Myxococcota bacterium | reverse complement strand
GCCTGGATCGGAGGGGGAAGCCGCAAGCGGAGCCGCGCAGCGGCGGAGCGCGCAGCGAGCCGCAGGCGAGCGGAGTCCACCAAGACGAGCGCGCGCCAGCATCGAGCCGGCCCGGAGGGGGAAGCCGCAAGCGGAGCCGCGCAGCGGCGGAGCGCGCAGCGAGCCGCAGGCGAGCGGAGTCCACCAAGACCTGTATCTTTTCCGCCGCCATGGATCAGCCTGATCTCGCTACGTGGGTGGGGGAGAACCTGGGGCTCGTGCTGGGCGTCGGGTTCGTCGTGCTCGCCCTTGTGATCGCCTTCATCGGGCTCGCGGGGAATCGCACCGAGCCGGTGCCGCCGCGGGTCGAGGGGGTGGCCGCCGCGCCCGAAGCGGAGCCATCTCCGGAGCCTCCGGCGCCCGAAGTCGCTCGCGCGGCCGAGGCGGTGGAGGCGGCTCCGATCGAGGTGACCCCGGAACCGCCACCGCCCGCGCCCGAGCCGGTGGCCCCGGTCGCGCCTGTGCCGGAGCCGGTCGCCGTCCCCGAGCCCGCGCCGCCGCCGCCGCCACCGGTCCGCCTGTCGGAGCGGCTGGCGCGGACCAGCGAGGCGCTCGTCGGTCGCCTCGGTCGGCTGCTCGGCGGTCGCTCCGTCGACAACGACGTGCTCGAGGAGCTCGAGGCGCTGTTGTTCGGCGCCGATCTCGGCGTCTCGACCGCCGACGCCCTGCTCGACGCCGTGCGCAAGCAGGCGAGCGGCGGGGATGCCGGCGCCGTCCGCGGGGTGCTGCGCGAGGAGATCGCGACCCGCCTGGCGCGCGTCGAGCCCGAGACGGGCGGCCTCCAGAAGACGGCCACACCGCACGTGATCCTGGTGCTCGGGGTGAACGGATCCGGCAAGACCACCACGATCGGCAAGCTGGCGGCGCGCTACCGGGACGCGGGCAACCGGGTGATCCTCGGCGCCGGCGATACCTTCCGCGCCGCCGCGATCGAGCAGCTCGAGGTGTGGAGCGAGCGCGTCGGCTGCGAGGTCGTCAAGGGCCAGCCGGGCGGCGACCCGGCCGCCGTAGCGTTCGACACGGTCAAGGCCGCGAGCGCGCGCGGCTGCGACGTCGCGATCATCGACACCGCCGGCCGTCTCCAGACCAAGGAGCCGCTGATCGAGGAGCTGCGCAAGATCGTGCGCGTGATCGGTCGCGACTGCCCCGGCGCACCCCATGAGACGCTGCTGGTGCTCGACGCCAACACCGGCCAGAACGCCATCTCCCAGGCCCGGGTGTTCACCGAGGCAGCGGGCGTCACCGGCCTGGTGCTCACCAAGCTCGACGGCACCGCCAAGGGCGGCGTGCTGGTGGGGCTGGCGGACGAGTTCGGCATTCCGGTGCGCTTCGTCGGCGTGGGCGAAAGGGTCGAGGACCTGCGCGACTTCGCCGCCGCCGAGTTCGTCGACGCGCTGTTCGCGGAAGAGGCGTCTTGAGTCGCGGCCCCGGCGGCCGTGCTCTCGTCATCGCCCACCGGGGCGCCTCCGGGCACCGTCCCGAGAACACGCTCCCCGCGTTCGAGCTCGCCGTCGAGCAGGGCGCGGACATGATCGAGACCGACCTGCACCGCACCCGCGACGGGGCGATCGTGATCACCCACGACGAGGACCTGGCAGGCCTCGGGGGGAGCGGGCAGATCGCCGACGCGACGCTGGATCAGGTGCGCGCGCTCGACGCGGGCGGCGGCGAGCGCGTGCCGACCCTCGACGAGCTGCTCGACCGCTGCGGCGACCGGATCGCCTGGAACCTCGAGCTGAAGCGGGGTGGGGCGGGCTTCTACGAGGGCCTGGAAGGCGCGGCGCTCGAGACGGTGCGCGCGCGCGGGCTGCTCGGGCGGACGCTCTGGTCGTCGTTCTACGACCCGGTGCTGTCGCGCCTCCGCGCGCTCCAGCCCGACGCACGCCTCGGGCTCCTGATCTCGGCGCGGCGCCCGCAGCGGGCGATCGAGCGCGCCCGGGCGCTGGGCGCGGAGGCGCTCCACCCCGAGCGGGTGCTCGTGGACGCGGCGCTGGTCGAGGCCGCCCACGAGGCCGGGCTCGCCGTCTACGTCTTCACGGTCGACGAGCCCGACGAGATGCGTCGCCTGCTGGCACTCGGCGTCGACGGGATCATCACGAACCATCCGGATCGCTTGCTCGTCCTGGACTGAGCGTGCCCCCAAGGGGGTCGAATCGGCAAAATGCGGTTCGAAGCCGCCCAAAGGCTTGACGGACCGCCCACCAATTCCATATCCATGCGGCTCAGAGCGGTTTCCTCCTAACGGACTTCGAGCCTATGCGATTCGAGAAGCCGGCCGTCGAGCACGGACTGGATGCCACCGACCTCGCCATCCTCGAGCTGCTGCAGCGCAACTGCAAGCAGCCGCTGGCGGAGATCGGCAAGCAGGTGGGGCTGACCGCGCCCTCCGTCAACGAGCGCATCCACAAGCTCGAGGGCGCCGGCGTGATCCGCCGCTACGTGGCGCTGCTCGACGCCCGGACGGTGGGCAAGGACGTGACCGCCTTCATCGGCGTCTCGATCGACCATCCGCGCATCTTCGAGAGCTTCGAGAAGGAGATGGAGCAGCAGGCCGACGTCCTCGAGTGCCACCACGTCACGGGCGGCCACACGCTGATGCTCAAGGTGCGCACCGACGACACGGAGAGCCTCGAACAGCTGATCGACTGGGTCCGGGCCCTCCCCGGGGTCACGCGCACCGAGACCATGGTGGTGCTGTCCACGCACACCGAGCGCACCCGCCTGCCCCTCGACGCCGTTGCGGCTCCCGAGCGGCGCCGCGGGCGCCGCCATGCCCGGCCGAAGCGCGGCGGCAGCCAGCTCGAAGGAGACACGCGATGACGCGACGGATGGGACGCCCGGCCGCGCAGGGCCTGTACGACCCGGCCCACGAGCACGACGCCTGCGGCGTCGGGTTCGTCGCCAACATCCGCGGCGAGAAGTCGCACGACCTGATCCACAAGGGCATCGTCGTGCTCGAGCGCCTCGAGCACCGCGGCGCCTGCGGCTGTGACCCCGAGACGGGCGACGGCGCCGGCATCCTGATCCAGCTGCCCGACCGCTGCCTGCGCCAGCAGGCCGCCACGCTCGGCATCGAGCTTCCCGCCGCCGGCGCCTACGCGTCGGGCATGGTCTTCCTCTCGCAGCGCGACGAGGAGCGCGACTGGCAGGAGCGGCAGCTCGAGCACGCGATCCGCGAGGCCGGTCAGCGCGTGCTCGGCTGGCGCGAGGTGCCGCACGACCCCCAGGCGATCGGCCACGTCGCCCGCGCTCGCATGCCGGTGATCCGTCAGATCTTCGTGGGCGCCGCCGACGGTCTCGAGCCCGATGCCTTCGAGCGCACGCTCTACGTCATCCGGCGCGCCTTCGAGAACGCGGCCGGCGAACGCGACGGCTTCTTCTACGTCCCGAGCCTGTCGTCGCGCACGTTCCTGTTCACCGGCATGCTGATGTCGACCCAGCTCGAGAGCTTCTATCCCGACCTCAACGATCCCGCGATGGAGTCGGCGATCGCGCTGGTGCACTCGCGCTACAGCACCAACACCTTCCCCGAGTGGGACCTGTCGCAGCCGTTCCGCTACATGGCGCACAACGGCGAGATCAACACGCTCCGCGGCAACCGGGCCTACATGCGGGCTCGCGAGGGCACCTTGCGCTCGGACGCGTTCGGCGACGACCTGCGCAAGCTCTACCCGATCATGCGCGAGGACGGCAGCGACTCGGCGCAGTTCGACAACATGCTCGAGTTCCTGTGCCTCACCGGCCGCGAGCTGCCCGAGGCCGTGCTCATGATGATCCCCGAGGCGTGGGAGAACCACACCGAGATGGATCCCGAGCTGCGCGCCTGGTACGAGTACCATTCGTTCCTGCTCGAGCCCTGGGACGGCCCCGCGTCGATCGCCTTCACCGACGGCCGCAAGATCGGCGCGGTGCTCGACCGCAACGGCCTGCGCCCCTCGCGCTACGTGGTCACCAAGGACGGCTTCGTGGTGATGGCGTCCGAGGTGGGCGTGCTCGACATCGAGCCCGAGAACGTCCTGATCAAGGAGCGGCTGCACCCCGGCAAGATCTTCTGCGTCGACCTCGAGGCCGGCCGCATCGTCGCCGACGCGGAGATCAAGGCCGAGTTCGTCGCCCGCAGGCCCTACCGCGAGTGGGTCGAGGCGAACCGGGTCGTGCTCGACGACCTCCCGGCGGCCGAGGTGCCCGCCGAGCACCGCAACCCCGAGCCGCGCTTCCAGCTCCAGCAGGTGTTCGGGTACACCGGCGAGGACCTGAAGCTCCTGATCGCCCCGATGGCGGCGAACGCCAAGTGGGCGATCGGCTCGATGGGCGCGGACGAGGCGCTGGCCTGTCTCTCCGACCGGCCGCGCATGCTCTACCACTACTTCAAGCAGCTGTTCGCCCAGGTCACCAACCCGGCCATGGACTCGATCAACGAGGGCACCGTGATGTCCCTCTTCTCGACCCTCGGGGCCGAGAAGAACCTGATCGAGGAGACGCCCGAGCACGCGCGGATCCTGCGCTGCAACCGCCCGATCCTGACCGACGATCAGCTCGAGCGGATCCGCTCGATCGACCTGCCCGGCTTCGAGGCGCGCACGCTGCCCTGCCTGTTCAAGCGGGCCGAGGGCGGCGAGGGACTGCTCGAGGCGCTCGACCGCCTGTGCGGCGACGCCGAGGCGGCGGTGCGAGCGGGCGGCAACCTGCTGATCCTCTCCGACCGCGGCGTGTCGCCCGACCTCGCGCCGATCCCGATGTTGCTCGCCACCGGCGCGGTGCACCATCACCTCGTGCGCGAGGGGCTGCGCACGCAGTGCGGCATCGTGTGCGAGACCGGCGAGGCGCGCGACGTCGCCCACTTCGCGCTGCTGGTGGGCTACGGAGCCGGCGCCATCAATCCCTATCTGGCGCTCCAGACGATCGAGGAGCTGGTCGAGGACGGCAGCTTCCTTCCCGAGGGCATCGACTCGGCCCGGGCGGTGGCCAACTACCTGAAGGCCTGCGACAAGGGCCTGCTCAAGACCATGGCGAAGATGGGGATCTCGACGCTCCAGAGCTACCGGGGTGCGCAGATCTTCGAGGCCGTGGGGCTCGCGCGCGACCTGGTGGCGCGCTGCTTCACGGGCACCGCCTCGCGCGTCTCGGGCGTGTCCTACGACGTGCTCGCCGAGGAGACCGCGCGGCGCCACGAGCGCGCCTTCCCGCAGGGGGAGTTCACCTACCCGGACCTGGATCCCGGCGGGCTCTACCAGTGGCGGCGCCGCGGCGAGCGCCACACCTTCAACCCCGACACGGTGGCGTCGCTCCAGCACGCCGTGCGCCAGAACAGCCCGCGCAGCTACGAGGAGTTCGCGCGGGCGGCGAACGACGAGGCCGAGCGGCTGTGCACGCTGCGCGGCCTGTTCAAGTTCCGCTGGGCCCGCGAGCCGATCCCCCTCGAAGAGGTCGAGCCCGCCAGCGAGATCGTCAAGCGCTTCTGCACCGGCGCCATGTCCTACGGCTCGATCTCGATCGAGTCGCACCAGACGCTGGCGATCGCGATGAACCGGCTGGGCGGCAAGAGCAACACCGGCGAGGGCGGCGAGGACCCCGAGCGCTTCACGCCGGAGCCGAACGGCGACCTGCGGCGCAGCGCGATCAAGCAGGTCGCGTCCGGCCGCTTCGGGGTCACGAGCTGGTACCTGGTCAACGCCGACGAGCTGCAGATCAAGGTCGCCCAGGGCGCCAAGCCCGGCGAGGGCGGCGAGCTGCCCGGCCACAAGGTCGACCAGACCATTGCGCGCACCCGACACTCCACGCCCGGCGTGGGACTGATCTCGCCGCCGCCGCACCACGACATCTACTCGATCGAGGACCTGGCGCAGCTGATCTACGACCTGAAGAACGCCAACCGCTACGCGCGCGTCTCGGTCAAGCTGGTCTCCGAGACCGGCGTGGGCACGATCGCGGCGGGCGTCTCGAAGGGCAAGGCCGACGGCGTGCTGATCTCGGGCCACGACGGCGGTACGGGCGCCTCGCCGCAGGCCTCGATCAAGTACGCCGGCCTGCCGTGGGAGATCGGGCTGGCCGAGACCCAGCAGACCCTGGTGCTCAACGATCTGCGCGGCCGCATCCGGGTGCAGACGGACGGGGGCCTGAAGACCGGGCGCGACGTCGCGATCGCCGCGCTGCTCGGCGCCGACGAGTACGGCTTCGCCACCGCACCCCTGGTGGCGATGGGCTGCATCCTGATGCGCGTCTGCCACCTGAACACCTGCCCGGTGGGCATCGCCACCCAGAACCCCGAGCTGCGCAAGCGCTTCGAGGGACAGCCGGAGCACGTGGTCCGCTACCTGCTGTTCGTCGCGGAGGACCTGCGCGAGCACATGGCGAAGCTCGGCTTCCGCACCCTCGACGAGATGATCGGCCGGGTCGACCGGCTCGACGTCGAGCCCGCCGTCAACCACTGGAAGGCCCGCGGCCTCGACTACTCGGACCTGCTCCACAAGCCGGACGTGGACCACGCGATCGTGGAGTGCGAGCGCCAGCGTCTGGCCGACGAGCTCGAGGAGGTGCTCGACCAGAAGCTGCTCGAGCTCGCCGCCCCGGCGCTCGAGCGCGGCGAGCGGGTGGAGATCCGCCTGCCGATCGCCAACACCGACCGGACGGTGGGCACGATCCTGGGCTCCGAGGTGTCGCGCAAGTACGGGGAGGCCGGTCTCCCCGACGAGACCATCAACCTGCACTTCACGGGGTCGGCCGGGCAGAGCCTTGCCGCCTTCGCCCCGCGCGGCATGAGCTTCACCGTCGAGGGCGACACCAACGACTACTGCGGCAAGGG
>JASJBO010000060.1 GCA_030066475.1 Myxococcota bacterium | reverse complement strand
GACTTCGTGCGGCGCGGCGTCGAGGCGCGCTCGCTCGACGCCGAGCGCGCCTGGTCGTTCGAGCCGGCGGTCCGCGCCGGCGAGCGGGTCGCTGCCGGCGCCCGGCTCGGCACCGTTCCCGAGGGCGTCCTCGAGCACCGCGTCCTGGCGCCGCCCGACGCGGGGGGCGTGGTCGTGGACATCGCGCCCGCCGGCAGCTACCGGATCGACGAGACCGTGGCCCGCGTGCGCGACGCGGACGGCACGGTGCGAGAGCTCTCGCTCGCCCAGCGCTGGCCGGTGCGGCAGCCCCGTCCCGCGGCCTCGCGGCTGCCGCCCGAGGTGCCGCTGGTCACCGGCCAGCGCATCATCGACGCGCTCTTCCCGCTCGCGAAGGGCGGCACGGCCGCGATTCCGGGCGGCTTCGGCACCGGGAAGACGGTGACCGAGCAGAACCTGGTCAAGTGGGCCGACGCCGACGTGATCGTCTACGTGGGCTGCGGCGAGCGTGGCAACGAGATGACGGGGGTGCTCACCGACCTGCCCAACCTCGAGGACCCGCGCACCGGCCGGCCCCTGAACCACCGCACCGTCCTGGTGGCGAACACCTCGAACATGCCGGTCGCCGCGCGCGAGTCCTCGATCTACACCGGCATCACCATTGCCGAGTACTACCGCGACATGGGCTACGACGTGGCGCTGATGGCCGACTCCACCTCGCGCTGGGCCGAGGCGCTGCGCGAGATCTCGGGTCGACTCCAGGAGATGCCCGCCGAGGAGGGCTTCCCGGCCTACCTGGCCACCCGGCTGGCGGAGTTCTACGAGCGCGCCGGCCGGGTGCGCACGCTCGGCGGGGAGGTCGGCTCGGTGACCGCGATCGGCGCCGTCTCGCCGCCCGGCGGCGACTTCTCGGAGCCCGTGACGCTCCATACCAAGCGATTCGTGCGCTGCTTCTGGGAGCTCGACAAGTCGCTGGCGAGCGCGCGCATCTTTCCGGCGATCAACACCGCAGAGAGCTTCAGCGACTACCGCACGGAGGTCGCCGGCTGGTGGCAGGGGCGCGGAGGCGCGGCGTGGGGGGCGCTCGCCGAGGAGGCCAGCGAGCTGCTCGAGGCGTCGCGCCGGGTCGAGCAGGTGGCGCAGCTCGTCGGCGAGGAGGCGCTCCCCGACGAGGAGCGGCTCCTCCTCGACGGCGCCCGCGTGCTGCGCGAGGCCTTCCTCCAGCAGGACGCCTTCGACCCGGTCGACCGCTTCTCCAGCCCGGAGAAGACGGTCGGGATGCTCGACGTGATCCTCTACTGGGTGGGCCGCATGCGCGAGGTGGTGGACGAACGCATCCCCGTCTACCGCGTCTGCAGCCACCCGGTGCGCGCGGAGCTCCTGCGGATGCGCTTCGAGATCGAGGGCGATGGGGCCGAGGCGCTGGCCGCCCTGCGCGCGGGCGTCGACGCGGCACGCGAGGAGCTGCTGGAGGGCGGGGGGACGGCAGCGACGCGCCCCCGGCAGGCGCCGTGAACGACGCGAGCGAGCCGGCCGTCACCTACCTCGGCGTCGACCGCATCGCGGGACCGCTGGTCTTCGTGGGCGCGCCGCGCGGCGTCAGCTACGGCGAGGCCGCGGAGGTCGAGTGCGGCGGGGCGCGGCTTCACGGGCGCGTGCTCGAGGTGGGGCACGAGGCGGCGGTGGTGGAGATCTTCGAGGGCACCTCGAACCTCTCCCTGGCAGGCACCCGGGTGCGCTTCCTCGGCCGCCCCCTCGAGACGCCGGTTGGCGCGGAGATGCTCGGGCGCACCTTCAACGGCCGCGGCGCGCCCATCGACGGCGGCCCGCCGCCGGTCGCGGCGGACCTCTGCGACGTGAACGGCGTCCCGATCAACCCGGTGGCGCGCGACTACCCGCGCGAGTTCATCCAGACCGGCGTGTCCGCCATCGACGGCATGAACACGCTCGTTCGCGGGCAGAAGCTCCCCATCTTCTCCGCGAGCGGACTGCCCCACGACGCACTGGCCGCCCAGATCGTCCGCCAGGCGTGTCTGCGCGGAGAGGAGACCGAGTTCGCGGTGGTCTTCGCCGCGATCGGCGTCAATCACGACGTGGCCCGCATCTTCCGCACCAGCTTCGAGGAGAGCGGAGCGCTCGCCCGGGCGGCGCTCTTCCTGAACCTCGCGGACGACCCCACCGTCGAGCGCCTGATGACGCCGCGCACCGCCTTGACGCTGGCGGAGCACCTGGCCTTCGACGCCGGCATGCACGTGCTGGTGGTGATGACCGACGTCACCAACTACTGCGAGGCCTTGCGGGAGGTGGCGTCGGCAAAGGGCGAGGTCCCGAGCCGGAAGGGGTACCCCGGCTACCTCTACAGCGACCTCGCCTCGCTCTACGAGCGCGCGGGACGCCTGCGCGACCGCGAGGGATCGATCACGCAGCTCCCGATCCTGACGATGCCGAACGAGGACATCACGCACCCGATCCCCGACCTGACCGGCTTCATCACCGAGGGCCAGATCGTCTTGAGCCGCGACCTGCACCACCAGGGGATCGATCCGCCGATCGACGTGCCGCCGTCGCTCTCGCGGCTGATGCAGGACGGGATCGGTCCCGAGCGCACGCGCGACGACCACTCCGATCTCGCCAACCAGCTCTACGCCTCGATGGCGCGGCTGCGGGAGGTCCGCCGACTCGTGGCGGTGATCGGCGAGGAGGAGCTCTCGGAGCTGGACCGGCGCACCCTCGAGTTCGGCAGGCGCTTCGAGCGGGAGTTCCTCCGCCAGGACGCCTGGGAGAACCGCCCGATCGAACGCACCCTCGAACTCGGCTGGCAGGCCCTGCGCGCGCTGCCCGAGGACGCGCTCTCGCGCGTGCGGCGCGAGCACCTCGATCGCTGGTATCGGCCACGCGAGGAGGATTGAGATGCCCCGTCTCCCGGTGCCCGTCTCCAAGAGCACCCTGCTGCGGCTGCGCGCCGACCTCGGGTTCCTGCGAGCCGGCCGCGACATCCTGGACCAGAAACGGGAGTTCCTGAGCGAAGCCCTGGTCACCTTCGCGCGCGAAGCGCGAGCCGCGCGCGCGCGCGTGGAGGAGGCGCTGGCGGAGGCCTGGGAGGCCTACGCCGAGGCGCAGGCCGCGCTCGGCGAGGCGGGCCTCGACCGGCTGGCGCTGGCGGCCGACCCCGTCCCCCCGATCGCCGTCCGGGAACGCAGCCTGATGGGCGTGGTGGTGCCCGTCGTCGAGGCCGGCGACGGCGTCAGCGAGGGATCGCTGTGCGGCGCGATCGGCGAGGTCGGCTCCGCAGCGGCGCCGGCCGCGGCCCGGCTGCGCGCCCTGCTCCCCCGGCTCCTGGAGCTCGCGGAGCTCGAGGCCTCGTGCCGGCGGGTGGCCCGTGAGGTGGTGCGCACGCGGCGCAAGCTCAACGCCCTCGAGCAGGTGCACCTGCCGGCCCACCAGGAGACGCTGCGCTTCGTCGAGGATCAGCTCGAGGAGCGCGAGCGCGAGTCGTTGTTCCAGCTCAAGCGCGTGACCTCGCTGCGGGAGGACTCCCCGTGACCTGGCCCCTCGACCCCCCGCACCGAATCGTCGCTGCGGTCGACGGCTCCTCGACGTCGCTTCGCGCGGCCGACGCGGCGATCGCCATGGCCGCCCGGAGCGACGCCGAGCTCGTCCTGCTGCACGTGCTCGACGACGAGCTGCTGCGCGAGGTGGAGGGCGTCGTGCCCGACGGCGCCGACGCCCGCCGGCGCCTGCAGGACGACGCCGAGGAGATCCTGAGCCACCTGGCCGGGCAGGCCGCCGAACGCGGGGTCGCCTGCAGCTTGCAGCTCGCCGAGGGCGATCCGCCGCGCGAGATCGCCGCCGCGGCGCGCGAGCTCGACGCCGATCTGATCCTGGTCGGGAAGATCGGCCGCCGCGGCGTGCGGCGCTGGATGATCGGGAGCGTGACGCGGCGGCTGATCGAGTCGACCCGGATCCCGGTCGTGGTGATCGCGGCCCCGGACGCGGCGGAGGCGTGAGCCGGCGGCCGGACGCGCCCCATCACCCCAGGGGCCCTGGTCACCGTCTGGTCAGCCAATGGTCAGTGTGAGCGCGGAGGGCCCCGCGTACGATGAACGCCACTCGCAGAACCGGCGCGCGCTGCGAGGTCGAGGAGACGGCGTTCATGGCACGGCACATCCGACCCTTCCACCCCGTCCACACGACGCTGGTCCTGGCACTGGCCTTGGCGCCGGCGCCCGCCGCGTTCGGCCAGGCGCTCGGCGAGGCCGTGGTGCTCGAGCTGCCCGAGCAGAACATCAGCATCCGCCGCCAGAAGTTCCTGAGCCCGGACACCGGCGGCGTCCAGGTCGTCAACGAGGCCACCTTCCCCGACGGCCGCGTCACCGAGCTCTCCAACCGCGAGGTCGAGCGCATCGCCCGCAACGACGCCGCCTTCTACCGGGGCCGCGTCGGCGCCATCCGCGAGTCGTTCCGCGACGAGCTGACCGAGCTGGCGAGCACCGACCCGGAGGCCCGGGTCCCGATCGCAGTCTGGGCCCCGTTCGATCCCGGCCAGGTCCCGATCGGCCCGAGCCTCGAGCAGCTCGCCGGGCTCGACGACGACCAGAGCGACGCGCTGGTGGAAGACCGCCGCAAGCGCGTGGCCGCCGTGTCGGCCGAGGGCCGACGGATGGTCGAGGACGCGATCACCGAGCTGGGCGGGGCGCCGCGCAGCTCGGCCCTGGCGCCCGTGGTCTACGCCGAGCTGACCCCAGCGCAGATCCTCGCGCTGTCGGCCCAGCTCGACAGGGTGCGCTGGATCTACGAGGGCGTCGCGGTCAAGCAGGACGAGCTCGCGCAGAGCGTCTGTGCCATCGGCGCTCCGACCGTGTCCGCCGCCGTCAACGCGGGGAACCTCGAGGCGGCCGTGGTCGAGAGCGACCGTGTCCAGGGCGGTCTCTCCTGCCTGCAGCGCACCGGCTTCCTGGGCGACTCGAGCGTCGCGAACCACCCCACCGCCGTGGCGGGCATCATCGGAAGCACGCTCGCGGGCACCCAGGGCGTGGCGCCGGGCATCAACATCCTCTCCGCGGACCAGGACCAGAACCTGTTCACGGTCAGCAACATCGAGGACGCGCTCGACTGGGCGCTCTCGAACGGCGGAGACGTCTTCAACATGAGCTTCGGCACCGACGACAGCGGCGAGACCGAGGGCGAGGACGTGCTGGTCGACTGGTTCAGCCGCCACCACCGGCGCCTGCTGGTCAAGTCGGCCGGCAATCGCTCCAACACCTGCGAGGACACCGACGAGGTGACGAGCCCCGGCCTCGGCTTCAACATCCTCACCGTCGGCAACTACGACGACGGCGGCACCTGCGGCAACGGCGACGACACCATCAGCAGCGGCTCCTGCTTCGGCGACCCCCAGAGCCCGCA
Source organism: Myxococcota bacterium (assembly GCA_030066475.1). The sequence goes on along the minus strand of JASJBO010000060.1, from coordinate 12,716 downwards.
CGGCGACCGCGAGAAGCCCGAGGTGGCGGCGCCGGGCAGCGGCATCACCACGCTCTCCACCAGCTTCATCGCCCCCGACTGCCTCACGCTCACCAGCAGCGGCACCAGCTTCTCGGCGCCGCACGTCACCGGCACCGCGGCGCTGCTGGTGGCGCGCCAGCTCGGCCTCAAGCACTGGCCCGAGGCACTGAAGGCGATCATCATGGCCTCGGCCCTCAACAACGTCGAAGGCGCCGTGCGTCTCAGCGAGCGCGACGGCGTGGGCGGCATCTTCACCGACCAGGCCGACGCGGTCGTCGCGGCCGGACGCTTCGACACGCGCGTGGTGACCCACGCCGACTTCGCGGCGACGGGCACGCTCGACGTCGCCAGCTTCTTCGTCGACAACAACGCCTCGCGGCTCAAGGTCTCGATGAACTGGGACTCGAACCCGGGCGACCAGACCTTCATGTTCCCCAACCAGCTCTCCATCAGCAACGACTTCGACCTCCAGGTCTGGCGCACCAGCGGCACCGGCCCGCCGGTGCTGGTGGCCTCGAGCACGAGCTGGGACAACAGCTACGAGACGATCGACGTCGCGTTCCCCGCCCAGGGCACCTACACGCTGCGCGCCGTGCTGGCCAGCGGCACCCTCAACAGCGCGGTGTCGGCGCCCGAGTACCTGGCGACGGCCTGGAGCCTCATCGACCCCTGCGACGGCCTGGGCGGCGACAGCGACGACGACGGCGTCTGCAACGCCGACGACAACTGCCCCTTCGCGTCCAACTCCGGCCAGCAGAACAGCGACGGCGACACGCTCGGCGACGCCTGCGACAACTGCCCGCTCGTGACCAACGAGGGCCAGGAAGACCTCGACCACGACGGCATCGGCGACGTCTGCGATCCCGACATCGACAACGACGGCTGCGAGAACGAGGACGACCTCGATCCCGACTCCTCGGTCGAGATCACCGGGCGCTGGATCGGCGTCGGCGGGCTGTGCCAGGGCGACACCGGCGCGCAGTACGGCTTCGCCGGCAACGACTCCGACGGCGACGGCCTGCTGAACTGCGAGGAGACCGACAACGACGGCGACGGCATCCCCGACGTCGACGACGCCTGCCCGGACATCCCCGGCGACAACATCCTGCTCTGCACCGAGTTCGTCACCTGCCCGAACACCGTGTGGTGGGACGTCTGCCTGTTCGGCGGCTGCGACGAGCTGTTCACCGTGATCGACCAGCTGATCAACCCGGTGCCGCTCGAGGTCGAGACGGTCGAGATCGTGAACCAGTCGCTCTACCTGTTCCCGAACGCGGGCACGTCGGTCCAGGAGCTGGCGGGTCAGCTCCAGGGGCTCAACGTCCAGGAGCTCAACGGAATGGGAGGAGGCGCCGGCCCGGAGGGGATGATCCGGATCGAGCTCTGGCGGCGCACCGCCGACGGGGCCGAGGAGTTCATTGCCGTGATCGCCGAGTACCTCCCGTCGGACGTGGAGCAGGGCGGCGTGCCGGAGGGCATCGCGCTCAAGATCACGCCCACCAACCTCGGGGATCCGTTCGGCACCTCGCTGATCATGGACCAGGTCTATGCGGCGGGCGCCGACGCCGACACCGAGCTGCCGGACGAGGACAAGGACCGCAGCCCGAATCCGTTCGACAACTGCCTGGGCCTGTTCAACCCCGATCAGGTCGACAGCGACGGCGACGGCTACGGCAACCGCTGCGACGCAGACTACGACGGCGGCGGGCGGGTCGGCATCCCCGACTTCAACCGGCTGCGGGCAGCCTTCGGCGCGCGCTGCGAGACACCCGCCTACGACCCGGCGATCGACTCCGACAGCAACTGCGCCATCGGCCTGAGCGACTTCAATCTGCTGCGCGCCACGTTCGGTGGAGCACCGGGCCCGTCCGGGAGGACCTGCACCCCGCTGACCTGCCCCTGATCGCGCGGACGCTGGAGATCCCGATCACGCTCCGGGAGTGGGGCCCGGGCCCGAGCCGGGAGTCGGAGGAGGAGCCATCGCGGCTCGCCGGCTCCCGGCAACGGCCAGCGCCGAGCCCAGCGCGCGGCCCACCGCGCGCGCGACCGTGCCGTCGAGCCAGCCCACGCGGTGGGCGTTGTCGTCGCGCAGTCGGTCCACGTCCCAGGCCCGGCCCGCGCACACCACGCGCTCGAGGCTCGCGAGCGCACCCAGGTCGCGCGTGGGGTCGTCGCGCAGCAGCAGCAGGTCGGCGTGTGCGCCCGCGGCGACGTGTCCGAGGCCCGTCACGCCGAGGGAGTCGCCCGCGCGGGTGGTCGCGGCGGCGAGCGCATCCTCGGCGCCGAGGCCGGCGTCGCACAGCAGCCGCAGCTCCTCGTGCAGGCTCGCTCCGGGAACCACCCACGGGTTGATCGTGTCGGTGCCGGCATGGATCGGCACGCCGGCCTCGTGGAGGCGGGCGACCGCCTCCAGCATGTGCGGCAGCGCGGCGGCAGCCGCGTGCAGCACGCCGCGGTCGAGGCGATAGGGCGTCGGCGGCGGCACGCCGGCCCAGAACGCCTCGACGAAGAATTCGGGGAGCAGGCCGCGCGTCGGAGGGCGCTCGATCCGCTCGTCGACGCATCGCGCCAGCCCTTTCCACATCACCAGGGTGGGCGTGTGCGCGATTCCCTGCTCGCCGCAGGCGTCCGCGATCTGCTCGATGCGGGCGCCGCTGGTGCGGCGCCACGCCCCGAGCCAGGGCGTGAAGCTGCCGTCCGAGGTGAACGCGGTGGTCTCCTGGTCGGGGATCCCGGTGAGGTGCTGGATGTCGGCCACGCCCGCCGTTTCGAGCCGCGCGAAGCGCGGGACGTGACCCACGATCGGCAGCCCGTACTCGGTCGCGGCGCTGCGGATCTCCGCCAGCACCTCGGGGCGCAGGTTGATGAAGACCTTGACGAAGTCGGCACCACGGCGCGCGCGGTCCTCGACGGCGCGCCGCGCGTCGGCCGGGGTCGCGAGCGCGCTCGCCCCCACCGGCACCGGGAAGGCGCGCGGACTGCCATCGAGCAACGGCCCGCAGGTCAGCACGCGCGGCCCGGAGCGCTCGCCGCGGGCCAACGCATCGCGGTAGTCGTAGATCGAGTCGTCGGCCGCCGCGTAGCGCGCGGTCGTGACGCCGTGCAGGAGCTGGAGCCGCGCGAACAGGTCGGCCAGCGGCGGCGGGGCGTGCACGTGCATGTCGATCAGCCCCGGCAGGACGTAGTGACACGGCGGCCGATCGGTCTCGGGCCCCTCCTCGACCGACGCGATGCGCCCTCCCTCGACCCGGACCCGCGCGTTGCGCAGGCGCGAGACGCCGGGGTTCACCACCTCGACCCCGTCCAGCGTGAAGTCGCTCGGCGCGGGCACCGCGCCGCGCGTGGCGAGCAGGATGCGGCGCGCCGCGTCCTCGAAGGCGCCGCGCAGACCCTTGCTGCGGACCGTCGCCGGCGCGGCGAGCTGGGTGCAGGTGCACATGGGTCGGCCGAGGGTAGCGGCCCCGCACTCCCGCGCCGCGCGGAGTATCCTCCTTCCGTGGCGCCGCCGGACCCGCGCTTCCTGCTCGACGACTTCACGCCCGTCTACCTCGAGACATGGCGGCGCGGCGAGCTGCCCGGGAAGGTCGAGGCAGGGCTCGCGGAGCTCGCTGCCTGCCGGGCGTGCCCCCGCAACTGCCGCATCGACCGGCTGGCCGACGAGCGGCGGGTCTGTCACACCGGGCGGCACGCGATCGTGAGCTCGGCCTTCGCCCACTTCGGGGAGGAGGACTGCCTGCGCGGCTGGAACGGCAGCGGGACCATCTTCTTCGGTCTCTGCAACCTGCGCTGCGTGTTCTGCCAGAACTGGGACATCAGCCAGCGCGAGCGCGGTCGCGAGCTGCCCGCCGAGGCGATCGCCGAGCTGGCTCTCGAGCTCCAGGCGCGCGGCTGCCACAACCTCAACTTCGTGACGCCCGAGCACGTCGCGCCGCAGGTCGTCGAGGCCCTGGCGGCGGCGATCCCGCGCGGCCTGCGCGTGCCCGTCGTCTACAACACGAGCGCCTTCGACGCGCTCTCCTCGCTCCACCTGATGGACGGGCTCGTCGACATCTACATGCCCGACTTCAAGTTCTGGCAGCGCGAGACGGCGCGCCGACTGTGCAGGGCCAAGAACTACCCCGAGGTCGCGCGCGCGGCGATTCGCGAGATGCACCGCCAGGTCGGCGACCTGCGCTTCGGCCGCGACGGGCTGGCGCGCCGCGGACTGCTGGTCCGACACCTGGTGATGCCCGGCCAGACCGACGAGACCGCCGCCATCATGAGATGGCTCGCAGACGAGATCTCGCCCCACACCTACGTGAACCTGATGGGGCAGTACCATCCGGACTACGAGGTCGGGCAGCTGGCGCGCGACGGCAGCCCGCGGTTCCCCGAGATCGACCGGGCGCCCACTCGGCAGGAGCTGGCCGACGCCCACGCGGTCGCGCGCGAGGCGGGACTCTGGCGCTTCGACGTGCGCGCGGGCTGAGCGCCGCCCGATACGGCCCGAGATCGTGGAGGCCGGGGCTTCAGCCGCACGGCGGTGGGACACCCTGACGCACCGCTCCCGCCCGCTCGCCCCTGCGCGCGCGCCGGGCTCCAGCCCAACGGCACGCGCCTTGCTGTGCGTAGGCACGAGGTCGGTGCGACCGATGCCGCTGGGAGCGCGGGAATGAAGCGAGCGGGCGGGGCCTTGTGGATGGTTGGAGTCGCCGGGCTGACACTGTCAGGGCCGGCCGCGGGCATCAACTTCGTGGTGCCGTTTCCCCAGGACCTGCCGGACGTGATCCCGGGCAACGGCGTGTGCGACGTCGTGGGCATCTCCTATCCGTCCCCTCCGGCGCCGCCGCCCACGACCGTGACCTGCACGTTGCGGGCCGCGATCATGGAGTCGAACGCCAGCGCCGGGTCCGATCTGATCACGCTTGCCTCTGCCTGGTTCTCGATCAGGATCGTGGGGGCCGGCGAAGACGAGGGGGCGACGGGAGATCTCGACCTGCTGGGCTCGGTGTCGATGGCTCCGTCGCTCCCGGACACCGTGGTCGTCGTGAGCGGAGCGGGACTCGATCGCGTGTTCGACGTCCATCCCGGAGCGAACGTCTCCCTCCAGCTCGTCCACCTGCGAGACGGATTCGTGGTGTCGGAAGGGGGCGCCGGCATCCGGAATCGCGGCCAGCTGAGCCTCACGGACTGCGTCATCACCGACAACGAGGCCACCGACACGGCGGACACCCTGACAGGCGCGGGCGGGGGCATCGACAACTTCGGGACCGAGGCCGGCGAGGCGAGGCTGAGCGTGGAGCGCTGCGACATCGCCTACAACGCGGCGTCCCTGGGCGGCGGCCTCCACCTCGCGCATCGGGTCCTCAGCCCCGGGGCGGTCGCGACGCTCCGGGACGTCCGGGTCCGCAACAACGAAGCGCTCGAGGTGCTGGCATCCGGCGGCTTCACGCGCGGCGGAGCCGGTGGAGGCATCCACATCGGGTCCTTCGCCGAGCTCACGATCGTCGCCAGCTCGATCACACGCAACACGGCCGACAGCAACGGCGGCGGCCTGCGTGCGATCGGCGGGAGCTTCGCGCGCGCCGTGAACAGCACCCTCTCGGAGAACCGCTCCCTGGGGGGCGCCGGCGGCGGCGTGGATGCCGTCTCGAGCGTCCCCGGCGAGTTCGTGAACGTCACGATCGCAGCGAACGAATCGAAGTTCGGCGGCGGCGGGCTGCACAGTCTCCCCGATGCGATGCACATCGAGAGATCGGTCCTGGCCGACAACCTCGCGGGGTCGGTCGTCGTCGCGCCGAGCGACTGCTCGGGGACCGTCGACTCCCGCGGATACAACCTGGTCCAGGACCTCGGCAGCAACTGCACGGTCACCAGTGCGATCGGGGACCTGATCGGCTTCGAAGCGCGCCTCGCGTCCCTCGACAACAACGGCGGACCGACGCACACCCACCTGCCGCTCCCGGGAAGCGCGGCAATCGACTCGGGACCCGAGACGGGCTGCCTCTTCCCGGGCGGGGGCGAGCTGGCCGTCGACCAGCGAGGCGAGCCGCGACCGCAGGACGGGGACGGAGACGGAACGGCAATCTGCGACCGGGGCAGCGTCGAGGTGCCCGAGCCCGACCGCGGGCTGCTCCGCGGCGTCGGCGCGCTCGTCGTGGGGTGGCTGTCGCTGCGTCGGCTGCCGCGGCGCGGCGACTAGTCGAGCGCCGCCCCGAGCAGCCGCTCCACCACCGCGCCCCCCAGCCACGAGCCCACTGCCACGGCCAGCAGCAGCGCGGAGCGCAGCGAGGTGGAGAGGTCGAAGGGCCACTCGGGAACCGCGGTCAGGAAGTCGCGGTAGGCGAGCAGGCCCGGCAGGCGCGCCGCGGCCTCCCCGGCTCCGCTGCCCGCCCCGTCGAGCACTAGGGCGCGATCGCGGCGCAGCGCGCGGTTCAGCTGGTCGAGCGCGGCGCGCTTCTCGGCGCGGATCCGCTGCTGGACGGCGCGCACCGGTCGCAGCACGATGGCCGAGGCGATGCCCAGCGTGCCCGCGACTCCGATGGCCGTGTAGATGCTGAAGCCCCAGTTCAGGAAGAACAGCGCCACGACCGATCCGCCCACCACCCACAGCGTGGCCGTGCGCAGCCCGAAGCGCGTGAATTCGCGGAGCGGCTCGAGGTCCAGCAGGTCGACCTCGATCCCATCGCGCGCCAGCAGCGTGCAGCGGCGCGCGATGAACAGCGTCGCGTAGATCGCGCGGCTGAAGAACAGGCACACGAACAGGTTGACGCCGGCCTGCCAGAGATCCTCGTGGGCGCGGGGCCCCGAGATCGCAAAGGGCTCGGGGTCGGTCGCGATCGAGACCCAGACCCCTCCGACGGCACCGAGGAGCATGCAGGCGCGGCGCGGAGTCGCGTGGCGCTCGAGCATCCGGCGCTGCCAGCCCTCGGCCTCCTGGTCGCCGCCGCGGATCGACGGTCGCAGCGTCTCGAGCAGGCGGATCGCGTTGCGCCGCGCGAGGGGCTCGGCAGCCAGCGCGCCGCCGAGCAGCACCGAGAGCAGCAGCACCTCGCGGACGTCGGGGATGCGCCACGGCGGCGTTCCCGGCGGCGCCGTCGGGCGCCATGCGTCCAGCGCCAGGCCGCTCGCCAGGTAGAGCGCGAAGACCCCCGCGCCGACCCCCAGTCCGGCCCAGATCGGAGACACCGGGAGGGCGCGCAAGATGCGGTCCTCTGCCGAGGAGGCCGGGGCGGGTTCTCCGCGAGCCGCTTCCACGACGCAACCATACCGCCCGGGGCGCGTCAGTACCTCTCGAGCGCCGCGAGGTGCGGCCCGAGGAAGCGGCCCAGGCCCTGGCCGTCGGGAAAGTAGACGTCGCGCGCCACGAACAGGAACAGCTTGTCGCCGCGGCGGCCGTGGAAGATCGTGCCGCGCGGGACACCGCCGCGCAGGAGCGTCTGATGGGACGACTCGTCGCCCCAGGCGAAGCCGTCCGCGACGTCCCGCAGCACGGCGTCGTCGGGCAGCATGCGCTGGGTGATCGGAGCCAGCATCCGGTAGCTGAGCCACGCCGTGAGGGCGCTCTCGCGGTCGACCGCCAGCGTCGAGGTCCCGAAGCTGCGCCTGCCGTTGCAGCGGCCCTGGAAGCGGTACTGGAGCCGCGTCGATCCCGGCAGGCTGCGCTTCTTCTCGAACGCCTCGGTGCCGCCCTCCACGACGTAGCCGACCCGCGCGAACTCGGGAGCGCGGACGACGACGGCCGCGTCCCGCGCAGAGGGATCCGGGGACCAGCAGCCCATCGTCGCGAGCAAGAGGAAGAGGGCAACGGCCGGGCTCGTTCGACACATCACCCAGCGTCGTCGGCGCCCCGTGGCGGCGGCTTGAGGCTACACTACGCCGCGCATGAGACCCGCAACCGACCAGGGTGAACGCATCATCCAGGCCGCCGGCGGAAAGCTGCCGCAGGACCGCCGCGAGCTGTTTGCCCGCTTCGGGGCGAACGTGCTGCACGGGGTCGGCACCCACCCGGCCGGCGGCGCCGACCTGCTGGCCCGCCTGCTGCTCGAGGCCTTCGAGTGGACCGCCGAGCGCCAGCCCGGCGAGATCCGGCTGCGTGTGCGCAATCCGGACGATCGCCCCGGGCACACCGTGCTCGAGATCCTCCAGGACGACCATCCCTTCATCGTCGACACCATCCACCTCGTCCTCGAGCGCCTGGGCGTCCAGGAGCGCGTCGCGATCCACCCGATCCTGCGCGTGAAGCGCGACGAGGCCGGGCGGCTCGCGGGCATCGAGTCCGATCCCACCTCAGAGGCCGGCCAGCGCGAGTCCTACGTCTACATCGAGTGCGCGCCGCGGCTCACGGGCGAGCAGCTCGGCGCGCTCGAGCGCGGCGTGCGCGAGGCGATGGGCTGGTCGCGCGACGTGACCGACGACCACCGGCGCATGATCCGGGCCATGCGCGAGCTGCTCGCCAATCTCGAGTACGCGGGCCCGGCGCTCGAAGGCGGGCCCGAGCGCGCCGCGCGCATTCAGAGCTTCCTCTCCTGGCTCGTCGACGGCCGCTTCGTGTTCGTCGGGATGCGGCGCTACCGCGTGACGCAGGTCGACGGCGAGCGCGAGGTGCAGATCGTCCCCGGCACCGGGCTCGGCATGTGGCGCGACGACGCCTCGAGCCGCCTGGCGGAGCCGCAGCGGGGCGACGGGATTCCCGACGACCTGCGCGACGAGCTCGATGACCCTCGCATCATCCTGATGAGCAAGTCGCGCATGGAGTCGCGCATCCACCGCCACGGCCGGCTCGACCGGCTGACCGTGAAGGAGCACGACGCCGAGGGCCGCGTCACGGGCTTCATGATCGTGGTGGGACTGTTCACGCTCACCGTGCTCCGCACGCCGGGCTCGCAGATCCCGCTGTTGTCGGCGCGCCTGGCCGAGGTGCTGGAGCGCATGGGCGTCACCCGCGGCGCCCACGACCACAAGGCGGTCGTCACCGCCTTCGATTCGCTGCCGATCGAGCTGGTGGTGGCGGCGCCGCCCGACGAGCTCGAGGGCCTGCTGCGCGACCTGCTCGAAGTCACCGGCTCGAAGCTGGCGCGCCTGATCCTGCGCACCCACCCGCACGGACGCACCCTCTACACCGCCGTCGTGCTGCCGCGCGAGCACTACCGCGAGGACCTGCGCGTCGGCATCCGCCGCCTGCTCGGGCAGCGCACCGGCGCCAGCTACTTCGACGACCGCACGACCCTGGTCGACGAGGGCACCGCGGTGGTCCACTGCTTCAGCACCGCGGCCGAGGGGCACCGGCTCGAGCCCGACGAGGCCGCGCTCGCCGAAGAGATCCGCGCGCTGTGCTCGCCCTGGGAGGACCAGCTCGACGAGGCCCTGCGCCGGCGCTTCGGCGAGGCCTCCGCCCCCGAGCTGGCCGCCCGCTACGAGAACGCCTTCCCGGAAGCGCTGCGCGCGCGCACCCAGCCGCTCGACGCGGTGCGCGACGTCGAGGCACTCGAGGCGCTGGCCGCCACCGGCCGCCCGCAGTTCACCTTCTACTTCGACGATGGCGACGACGAGCGCGCCACCGCGACCCTGCGCATGGTGCTGGCCGAGCCCCCGCTGCTGTCCGACGTCATGCAGGTCGCGGACCGCTTCGGCGTGCGCGTCGTCGACGCCCAGCTCTCCGTGGTGGAGCCGGCGGGACGTCCGGCCGCGGCGATCGAGTCGCTCCGCATCCTGCCGCTGGGCGCCGACCAGGCCGATCTCGACGCGATCGCGCCGCGCCTGGCCGAGGCACTGGCGGCCGCCTTCACCGGCGAGGTGCCGAGCGACGAGCTCAACGCGCTGGTGCTCGGCGCGGGCCTCGACTGGCGCCAGGTGGACTGCTTGCGGGCCTACCTCGAGTACTTCATGCAGATCCAGAGCACGCTCTCGCGCCCGTTCCTGCGCGGCGTGCTGCTCGAGAACCCGCTCGCGGTGCGCGTGCTGGTCCAGTACTTCGAGGCGCTCCACGACCCCGCCCTCGCCGAAGACGAGCGCAGCGAGCGGGTGCATTCCCTGCGCGACTCCTTCGAGCGCTACCGCGACCGGATCGCGGCGCTCAACGAGGACCGCGCGCTGCTGGCCTTCTTCGACCTGATCGGCGCCACGCTGCGCACCAACTTCTTCGCGCCGCGTCGCGAGCCGCACCGCATCGTCTTCAAGATCGAACCGCAGGCCGTGGGCGGCCTGACCGGCGTGGTCCCCTACCGCGAGATCTTCGTCCACTCGACCGAGATGATGGGCATCCACCTGCGCGGGGGGCCGGTGGCGCGCGGCGGGCTGCGCTGGAGCGACCGGACCGAGGACGTGCGCGTCGAGGTCCTGGGCCTGATGACGACCCAGATGCTCAAGAACGGGCTGATCGTCCCGGTCGGCGCCAAGGGGGGCTTCGTGCTGCGGCGCGCCGGGCTCGCGTCCGGCGAGGCGCGCGCGGCGGCCGACGCCCAGTACCGCGTCTTCATCGCGAGCCTGCTCGACGTCACCGACAACCTGGCGCCGGACGGCGGCGTGATCCCGCCCGAGGGCGTGCGCTGCCCGGACGGCGACGATCCCTATCTGGTGGTGGCGGCCGACAAGGGCACGGCCCACCTCTCCGACACCGCCAACGAGATCGCGCAGGAGCGCGGCTTCTGGCTGGGCGACGCCTTCGCCTCGGGCGGCTCCGAGGGCTACGACCACAAGAAGTACGGCATCACCGCGCGCGGCGCCTGGGAGTGCGTGAAGCACCACTTCGCCGATGCCGGTATCGACCCCGAGCAGGACACCTACACCGTGGCCGGCATCGGCGACATGTCGGGCGACGTCTTCGGCAACGGCCTGCTGCTGGCGCGCCGCGCCCGGCTGCTCGCCGCCTTCGACCATCGCCACATCTTCCTCGACCCGGATCCCGACGTGGACGCCGCCTGGCAGGAGCGCAAGCGCCTGTTCGAGCTGCCGCGCTCGAGCTGGGCGGACTACGCCGAGGAGCTGCTCTCGCCGGGTGGGGGCGTGCATCCGCGCAGCGCGAAGAGCATCCCGGTGCCGGAGGCGCTGCGCGAGCGCCTCGGCACCGACGCCCAGGAGCTGACCGGGCAGGAGCTGGTGCACGCGATCCTGGCCATGGAGGTCGACCTGCTCTGGAACGGGGGCATCGGCACCTACGTCAAGGCCTCGCACGAGACCCACGCCGACGTCGGCGACCGCGCCAACGATCCGGTGCGCATCGACGCCACCGAGCTGCGGGCGCGGATCGTGGGCGAGGGGGGCAACCTGGGCCTGACCCAGGCCGCCCGCGTCGAGGCCGCGCTGCGCCGGGTGCGGCTCGACACCGACGCCATCGACAACAGCGCCGGCGTCGACCTCTCCGACCACGAGGTCAACTACAAGATCGCGCTGGCGCCGCTGGTGCGGTCGGGCGCCATCGACGCGGAGCAGCGGCGCGAGCTGCTGTTCGGCGTCGACGAGGTGGCCTGCGAGTCCGTGCTGTCCCACTCGCGCAGCCAGGCGCAGGCCCTGTCGCTCGACGAGCTGCGCTCGCAGCGCAGCCCGGAGAGCTTCCTGCTGGCGATCGAGTCGCTCTGCGAGTTCGCGCAGGTGCCGCCGTCCGAGCTGGGCCTGCCCGACGCCGCCGCCGTGAGCGAGCGCGCCGGCGCCGGCATCGGCCTGACGCGGCCCGAGCTGGCCGTGCTGCTCGGTCTCGCCAAGCTGCGCGCGCAGGCGGAGCTGACCGCGAGCGACGTGCCGCAGCACGAGTACCTGGGCGCGCTCTACGGCACCTACTTCCCCGAACGCTTCCGCGACGAGCTGGCCGACTCGCTGGCGACGCATCGCCTGCGCTCCGAGATCACCGGCCTCTGCCTGGTCAACCGGCTGATCGACACGGGCGGCTCGGCGCTCTTCTCGACCCTCACCGCCGAGCTCGGCGTGGGCGTGCCCGAGATCGCCTCGGCCCTGCTGGTGGCCGAGGACGTGCTCGGCGCCCCCGGCTACCGCCGGAGCCTGCTCGAGCACCCGGGTGTGCCGCGCAACGTGGTCTACGCCGCCCTGGTCGCGCTGGACGAGGGCGTGCGCGAGGCGGCGCGCTACCTGGTGCGCAGCGGCCACGCCGCCCTGGACACCGATCGCATCGGGCGCTGGAGCGCCGCCTTCGAGGTGCTCCGCAGCGCCCTGGGCGACTACCTCTCACCGAGCGAGACGCAGCAGCTCGAGACGCGGCGCGAGCGGCTCCTCGAACAGGGGCTGCCCCCCGAGCTGGCGACCGACGTCGCGGGCATTCCGCTCGTCGACCGCGGCTTCAACATCATGCCCGTCTGCGAGCGGGCGCCGGTGGCGCCCATCGACGCGGCGCGCACCTACGCCCGGCTCGGCGAGCAGACCGGGATCAACTGGGTCTACGCACGCCTCACCCAGGCCGATGCCCGCGCGCTCTGGGACCGGCTGGCGCTCGTCGAGATGCGCTGGGAGCTGCTCGACCTCCAGCGTCACATTACCGAGACCGTGCTCGAGAGCCGGCCCGACGACCTCGAGGCCGGCGTGCGTGACTTCCTCGCGGCGCACGCCGAGACCCTCGCCCGCGTCCAGGAGCTCCAGCGCCGCGCCGCGACCCACACCACCCCGAGCGCCCTCGCCGTCGTCACCGCCCGCCTCCGCAGCCTCCGCGCTTAGCTGTTGGACTTCGCTCGCCTACGGCTCGCTGCGCGCGCCCTCCGGGCGCTTGCAGT
>JASJBO010000380.1 GCA_030066475.1 Myxococcota bacterium | reverse complement strand
AGCGTCGGCCACGACGAGTACTGGACCTGGGAGGAGCGCGACGCCGTCGAGGCCTTCGTCGACGCGGGCGGGAGCGCCTGCTTCTTCTCGGGCAACACGAGCTACTGGCAGGTGCGCTTCGAGCGCGAGGGTCGCGCCATGGTGGGCTACAAGTCCACGGCCCCCACGGACGACCCCGTGCTCGGCACCAATCGAGAGCGCCGGCTCACGAGTCTCTGGTCCGACCCCCGGATCGGCCGGCCGGAGACGCAGATGACCGGCCTCAGCTTCGCGCGTGCCGGCTACGCGCGCGCCGGCTATGCCCTGTCGCGGGGCACGGCCGGCTACACCATCTATCGGCCCGACCACTGGTGCCTCGCCGGCACCGACCTGTTCTACGGCGACGTGATCGGCGACGAGTTCGCGCTCTGCGCCTACGAGACCGACGGCTGCGCCTTCCGCTTCGAGAACGGCCTGCCGGTTCCCACGGGCGAGGGCGGCACCTCCGAGGACTTCGAGATCGTGGGCCTGGCTCCCGCCACCCTGGGAGAGCCCGAGCGGATCCCGGGCGACGGCCTGCTCGGCCGCCACGATGCCGAGTTCGTGGCCGCTCGTCTGTTCGATGGCGACGTCGATCGCGCCCTGCGCGGGCACGCCGCCTTCGGAAGCTTTCGCCGCGGTCGCGGCGAGGTCTTCAGCGCCGGCACCACCGAGTGGGCCTGGGGCCTCGCGGTGGGCGACCCGTTCATCGATCGGATCACGCGCAACGTGCTGGCGCGCGCCGTCGGGGGCGGCGCGTGACACGCACCTGCGCGAGGGGCGCAACGCGCCGGCCCGGAGGCCTCGCGGGCCTACGGCGTGGTGTACGTGATGCGCACGCTCGCGACCCCGAGGCTCGCGCCGTCCCACGGCATCGCGAAGACGCGGAACCGGTAGGCAAAGCTCGTGTTGTCGATCGTCGCCGAGGAGATCGACGTTTCCGAGCCCTGCAGGATCAGGCCCGCGTCTCCGGAGTTCCCGGCGCTCGTGATCTCGGCCAGCTCCGACGGAACGACGTCGTCGAGTGCGATGCGCTCGAGCCGCAGCGTCAGGTCCGCGTCCGAGGCGTCGATGAAGTAGGCGTCGACGGCGGTGACGACCGCGCCGTGGGGCAGGTGCACGGGGGCGGAGATGGCGCCTACGGCGTCCAGACGCGCGACGCCGGTCACCCTCGAGAAGCCCAGACCCGGTATTTCGGGAGTGAAGGCCGCCGCCGGGATCGCGTAGTAGCTCGTGATGCTCGCGCTGGTCAGCACGCCTTCGCTGGTGACGCGCACCACGCGCGTCCCCGTGCCCACCAGCGCGTCGACGCGGGCGTCGCCGCCGACGTGGAGCGTCGACAGCGGGTCGCGGCGCCCGATGCCCAGCTGCTGGTTCCGATCGACCGACAAGGCCGTGTGGTCCCAGTACAGGAGCCGCCATTCGTATTCGTCGGCGTCGAAAACCGTCTGGACCTGCACAGCACCATTGACCGCGTAGCCGTACCACGGCTTCTCGGAGCCAGCTCCGCTCACGTTCACGCTCATCCCACCCCAGGTGTCGGACGGCCCGTGGACGGTCAGCACTTCTCCCCGACCGTTGCCGGTCGCGCTGCTGCCGATGGCGACGTCTCCGGCGTCGTAGAAGACCGTGCGGCCCCTCAGCTCCCACGGAGCGATGCCGGGCAGGCCCGGTTCGCCTTGCGGTCCCTGAATGCCCTGCGGGCCGGGCTCGCCCATCTCGCCCGGCGGGCCGGGATCTCCCTGCGGCCCCGGGTCCCCCGGGTCGCCGGGCGTGCCGGGGTCTCCCTGGAGTCCGCGGGGCCCGGACTCCCCCTGCGGGCCCTGCGGACCGGGCGTGCCCGACAGCGCATGCAGCGCATAGGGCACCGCGTCGATGGGGCGGCGCGGCGACAGCGCTTCGTAGTCGCCGACACCGGCGGGGGCGCGCACCTCGATCTGCAGCCAGCGCGCCTCGCCGGCGACGAACGAGCCGGCGCCGAAGTCGAGCGCCACCGAGAGCACGCCGTCGAGCACCTCCACGCCCAGGATCTCCAAGACGCCCAGCTCCGCTCCGGCGTCGGCGGCATCCCACAGCGCGAAGCGGAAGTCGGCCGACCCGTCGAGTGCGGCGCCGTCGATCTCCACGTAGCCCTGGAAGGTGAAGGCGCTGCCGAGCGGTGCAGCCGCTACGGCGAACGGTGTCGACAGCAAGGTCACGGCCAGCCAGACGATCTTTCGAGACTTCATCGAGCACCTCCGGACAGCAGGTTGGCGGCTTCGTCGGTCCGAGTACCAGCCGATGAGGTCTCGGACCACGAAGCCAGCTCGTTCCGCCGAGCCTACACGCCCTTCGGAGGACGCTCTGTCGGGCTCGTGACTCCCGGTAGGGCAGCGCGCCTCAGCCCTTCGTGCGACCCACGTCGTGATTCCGGCCGCTGCGCCGCAGCCCGCGGAGGGCGAGCACCACCCCGAGCGGGAGCGCCGTGCGGGGCTCGGGCAGCGCGAAGTAGTCGGTGCCCGAGGCCGCGGAGAGGGTCGCGCCCGGCGGGATCTCCACGTCGATGACCTGGATGGTCGACAGGAAGTTCACGGTCGCGTCGCCCGGGTCGCCGGTGATCCCCGCCGCGTTGGCCTCGACGTTCAACACCTTCGAGACGTCCCACGGCGTCGCGTAGGGCACCGTGATCGTGACCGCGACGTCGTCGAGGAACGTCGACGAGCCCCGGGGCGGCATGAACGTGAGCACGGGAACGACGGTTTCGGGGCCGCCTTCGGGGCCGTGGCGGACGTTGCGGTGGACCGCCACGTTGCCGCGGCTCGCGTCGGTGCTGTAGGACCCGTCCGCCCGGTAGGTGAAGCGGATGAAGCCGTCGCCCGTTCCGCCGCCGAGCACGAACGTCTCGCAAGTGGTGTGGATTCGCCGGGGAAACCGCTCGACGGCGACGGTCGAGTCGCTGCTCCGTGTTCACCGCGCTACCAGACCCTGCTCGATCTCGCCTTCCCGCCCGACTTCACGACGAGTCGCGTGTTCTACGTCTACTTCACCGACCGGGACGGGGACTCGGTGCTCTCGCGCTTCGCGCTGATGGCGGACGACGACGACCGTGCCGACGCTCCGGTCGGAGTCAGGGCCGGAAGTAGTGTCCCTCGAGATCGACGTCGTAGCCGACGGACAGCTTCGGCGCGGACGCGTGCACCAGGTACTGGTGGAACGCGAGCCGTTTGCCGGGCGCCGGGATGCGGTAGCTGAAGTCCGGCGAATCGCAGCGCTCGATCGGCGCGAGGCTTCCGCCCGTCCACGTGTAGTTGAACACGGGCGGCAGCGACAGCGCGACGAACAGCTCGTTGACCGGCCAGCTCGCGCGAGGGAACTCGAAGTCGAGGTCGCCGGACAGGTGGTAGCTCTTGCCCGTCGAGGTGAGCACGATCTCGAGCACGCCGCCCTCGTCGCCGGCGCGCTTCGGACGCACCGGGAGGCGCAGCGTGCCGTCGTCGGGCCGCGCCGGAATCGCCTGGCCGTGCAGGTACACGCGCTCCAGCGTCTGGCCGTCGGGGAGCTCGAACGAGATCTCCTCGTCGCCGGCAAACTGGAGCTCGTAGAGCAGCCGGGTGATGCGCTTGCCTTCCAGCGTCGAGACGGTCGAGGCGTGCACCCGCGGGACGACGGGCTCGGCGCGCGGCTTCGACGCCTTCGGTCCCTCGGGCGCCGCCGGCGTCACGCGCCTCCACGCGAGCTCGAACGCCCCGTCACGCGGGGTGACTTCGAAGGCGTCGCCGACGCCGCGAGGCGCGGAGCCCATCCACGCGAACACGCGCTCGTCGAGCGACAGCTCGAGCGCGACGAGAGTCGCGTCGGCGAGCCCGATCCGCGCGCTGCGGACGTCGCCCTCGACCGCCGCGGCCTGGACGAACGTGACCCGGAAGTCGTAGCGGCCGCGGTGCCGCGTGAGCAGGACGAGCCCGCCTTCGTGGGTCGTCAGCACGGCCTTCGCGACGCGCGGCAGCTCGCGCACGGTCATGCCCTCGCCCACACCGAGCAGCGGGACCGACACCCACGCAGCGTCCGCGAGCACCTCGACGACGATCCTCGCCTCGATCTCCACCGCCCGGTCGAGGACGCGACCCGACATCTCGAGCCGCTGCACCGTCGCCGCAACGGGCGGACCCGGCGCGTCCGGCTCCTTCGCCTTCGCGTTCTCGCGGTACAGCCGCAGGACCTCGTCGAGCGGCAGCGTGGCCTCGCGGGCGGGCAGCGGCGTCGCGCGGTCGGCAGCGGCGAGGGCGGGCGCGGGAGCGAGGTACGCTGCGAGGCACAGCAGCAGCGCGTGAGACAGCGGTCTTCGATCAGGCCGGGCCATCGGAGGTCTCCTCGGAGTCGGGGGGGAGGGTCGGATTGGGCGACAGCCGCCGCTCGAAGCCGCGCAGCACTTCGCGAAGCTCGGCGCGGGTGGCCAGCCACATGGCGAAGCCGAGGCCGAACAGGATCTCGATCGAGTAGATGAGACCCGTGTGGCGCTGCAGGATCACCGCGGCCGTCGGGACGACCAGCAGCGCGAACACCAGCCCGACGAGCGCCCGTCGCGCGTCGGGCGACAGGATCTTCGTCAGGAAGGCGACCAGCAGCGCGCCGATCAGCCCGCACGCGAGTCCGTAGGCGACGTGGAAGTCCATGTACGCGGCGAGGTAGGGGAGCAGCACGAAGAAGAACGCGTAGCCGGAGGCCACGAGGTAGGCCTCGTAGCGCTCGAGGGGGCGCCGCCGCCAGGCCGCCAGCACGGTCAGCGCGCCGAAGAACAGTGCGAACGTGCCCGGGCTGCGCCACACCATGGTGGCGATGATGGCATCGTAGGACTCCTCCGAGGGGAGGATCACGCCGACCGGGACGCCCGACTCGAGCGAGGGGAAGCCCCAGTGGAGGTCGACGCCGTCGGCCGTCGCCTCGACGCGGTGCGCCGGCAGCACGCCCTGGGCGTAGTCGATCTCGTCTCCGCCGCCGACGATCCGAAGGTCGAGCTCGAAGTCACGGACGGGCAGCGAGGGGTCGAGCCGATAGGTGAGCCCGTCGAGTCCGCGCCCGCGGAAGCCGAGGTCGAAGCGCGCCGTCTGGCCGGGCTCGAGCCGCCCGGTCCAGACCAGCTTGTCGGACTCCTCGTCGAGCGGGATGGCGGCGGCCTTCCCGTCGACGGCGAACCGCAGGTCCGAGAGCAGGATGCGATTCCTCTGGGCGTGGATCGGGAAGACGAACGCGACGTCGATGGCGTGCGCTTCCGGATTCGTCAACGCGTAGGCGCCCTCGAAGTCGAACTCGAAGCCGGAGAAGTACACGAGCCCACGGCGGCGGTAGTTCATCGCGGCGTGCACGCGGACCTTCTGGCTGTCGAAGGGGAGCGCCCCGAGCGTGTTGAAGACCGAGCCGCTCTCGACGAAGCGGGCGGACGGCGCCGGCTGGACGATCGGTGCGCCCCAGCGGTCGAGCACGTCCTGGTAGAGCGCGGAGTTGGCGAAGCCCCAGCGATCGCCGACCTGGGTGCCGATGACCCAGGCGCTGAAGAGCACGATCCCGAGACTCCCCCAGAAGAAGTAGCGGCCGGGGAAGGCCAGCCAGGCGCCGATGGCGCGGAGGGCGGACTGCATGCGGACCTCACGGTTGGGGGCTCGCGAGGCAGTGTCGGAGGCGGGTGAGGTCTGCGAATGGCCGGCTCGTGGCAAACTCGTGGCATCGGCGCCGGCGCGTGCGCCTACCGAACGCGCGGCGGCAGCGGTTCTGCAGGTCGGGCGCAGCGCCGGGAGGTTCAGCCCGGGGTGCGGCGCCAGCGCGACAGGACCCAGGCGTAGACCGCGGCGTTGCAGGCGACGACCGCTGCGCCGACGGCGAGACCGCTCACTCCGATCGCATCCTGGGAGTAGACGAACGCGCGCAGGTAGTGCTCGAGGAAGCCGCCCTCGTAGCCCGTGCCTCCCGCCGCCCGCCGGAAGGCGTTCTCCAACGGCGTCAGCGGACACACCCGGCCGGCCGCGTTCACCCACACCGCCCAGAGTACGCAGGGCAGGTGGAGCCAGACGAGGCGCGGCCACCGCACGAGCGCCAGGCCACCCACGGCGACGAAGACGATGAAGGCGACGTGCGCCACGAGCGTCGCTTCGGCGAGGAGCTGGTAGATCACCTCTCGGCTCCTCCGGGGAGCTGGGCCGTCGGATCGCGCGGAGCCCACGAGCGTACCAGAACGAGCGAGGGGGCTTCCGGGCTATGTTCCCGGCCCACCCACGCGCCCGCCGGAGACCCGCATGTCGAACGTCCCGCACTTCGCGAGCTACGCCGCCGCCTTCGAGAAGGCTTTCGAGAGCGACGACTGGAGCGTCGTCGAGCCCTACTTCCGCGAGGACGCCGTCTACGAGGCCGGAATCCACCCGCCGCTCGGGGGCGTGTTCGAGGGGCGCGAGGCGATCCTCGCCTACTTCAAGTGGGCGCTCGACAACCTCGACCGCAAGTTCGAATCGCGCGAGATCGAGCTCCTCGAGGGTCCGCGCGAGACCGGAGACGCGGTCTGGATCCGGGGGACGGCGACCTACCAGGCCGCCGGGGTTCCGGAGCTGGTGCTCGAGCTCGAGGAGACCGTCACCTTCGACGACGGCCGGATCGTCCGGCTCGAGGACCGCTACCAGCCCGAGATGGCCGACGCCCTAGTCGCGTACCTGCGCGAGCACGGCGACGCGATCGGCTTCGAGCTCGAGCTGTCGTAGCCGGCGCGCGCCCTGGCGTCGATCCGGTCTGGCGTCCAAGGCTGGAGCGGAACCCCGGTTCCCCGGCACCTGGCCGAACTCCGCTCGGGGTAGCCCGAGAGACCTCGCCCGGCCTTGGTCGCCCAGCCGAGCTGGGCGGTCAGGGCGCCTTCGACGGCC
>JASJBO010000379.1 GCA_030066475.1 Myxococcota bacterium | reverse complement strand
CATTCTAGCGGCCGACCGCGCGTTTGGGGGGCCGAACCGCGCGTTCAGGAGAGGCGCAAGGCGCGGTCGCGGATACCCAGCCAGCCGAGCCGGTCGCACAGGGCGGCGAGCCGGTCGCGGTCGACCGGACGCCGGGACAGCGCGTCGGCGTGGCCGGGAAGACCCGGCACCTGGCGGCACACCGTCGCCAGCTCGCGCGTCCGCAGCGCGCGCTCGCGGTGGGCTTCGATGCGGCCGGCGAGCCGCGCGGCGCCGCGCACCGCGACCCCGCTCCAAGCGCCGGGATCGGCCGGGATCGCGTCGATGCGTCCGAACGCGCCCAGGGCGGCCGCGGCCGACTTCGGACCGACGCCCGGCACCCCGGGCAGGTTGTCGACCGCGTCGCCGACCAGGCCCAGGTAGTCGGGGATCTGCTCGGGGTCCACGCCGAACTTGCCGCGCACCGCGTCGGCGTCGAGCGTGTCGCCCCTGGCGAAGTCGTGCAGCACCACCCGCCCGTCCTCGCGCACCAGCTGCGCCAGGTCCTTGTCGGTGGTGACGACCACGGCGTCGGCGCCCGCGGCGACCACCCGGTCGCTCAAGGTGGCGATCACGTCGTCGGCCTCGAACTCGGCGGCCGACAGCGCGGGCAGGCCGAGCGCCTCGGCCGCCTCGAAGCACAGCGCGAACTGGGGCTCCAGGTCGTCGGGCGGCTCGGTGCGGCCCTCCTTGTAGCCGGGCTCGAGCTCGTTGCGGAAGCTCGTCATCGCGTGGTCGAAGCAGCACACCAGGTGGGTCGGGGCCCATGCCTGGAGCATGCGGACCAGCGTGTTGGCGAACCCGTAGGCGGCCGCCACCGGCGTGCCGTCGGGAGCCTCCATCTCCGGCAGCGAGAAGTAGGCGCGGAAGATGTAGACGTGCGAGTCGACGAGCTGGACCGTCTGGCGCAGCGGCCCGCCCCCGTCAGCGCCGCTCTTCGAGCACGCACTCGGCCACCACCTCGGCGGCGCGGTCGAGCGGCAGCTCGCGCTTGTGACCGTCGCGCCGGCGCACCAGCTCGACCTTCTTGTCCTTGAGACCGCGCGGCCCGACGGTGAGCCGGTACGGGATCCCGACCAGCTCGGCGTCCTTGAACTTCACGCCGGGGCGCTCGTCGCGCGGATCGATGATCACGTCGATGCCGCGGCCCTGGAGCGCCTCGTAGAGCCGCTCGCCAGCCTCCGCGGTCTCGACGTCGGTGGGATTGAGCACGGTCACCACCACCTCGTAGGGCGCCACCGTGACGGGCCACACGATGCCGGCATCGTCGTGCGAGCGCTCCACCAGCGAGGCCAGCAGCCGACCCACGCCGATTCCGTAGGAGCCCATCACCACCGGACGCGAGCCGCCCTCCTCGTCCTGCACCGTGGCGCCGAGCAGCTCGCTGTAGCGCGTGCCGAGCTTGAAGATGTGGCCGATCTCGATGGTCTTGTCGACCGCCAGGGGCGCGTCGCACTGCGGGCACGCCTCGCCGGCCGACACCTCGCGCAGGTCGAGCCAGGCGTCGACCGCCACGTCGCGCTCGAGGTCGACGCCGCGCAGGTGGTGGTCGTCCCGGTTGGCGCCCGTGGTCATGTTGCGGCGCCCGCGCAGGGCCTCGTCGGCGAGCACGCGCAGCCCCGCGACGCCCACGGCACCCAGGCTGCCGGCGCCGGCGCCCAGCGCCGCGCGGATCTCCTCGGCCGCCGCCGGCCGCAGGTCGGTCGCGCCGGTGCCGTCGGCGAGCTTCTGCTCCGAGAGCGGGTGGTCGCCGCGCAGCAGCACGAGCACCGTGGCCCCGTCGAGCACGTAGACCAGCGTCTTGATCTGGCGGTTTGCGGGCGCGCCCCCCTCGAAATCGACCAGGTCCTCGATGCTGCGCACGCCGGGGGTCGGGAACGGCTCCGGGGCGTCCGGGCCAGGCGGGTCCTCGACCTCGGACAGCCGCGAGGTCGCCTTCTCGACGTTCGCGGCGTAGCCGCAGGCGCCGCAGCGTGCGACCCAGTCCTCGCCGGCCTCGCTCGCCACCATGAACTCGATCGACTCGCTGCCGCCCATCGCGCCCGACGAGGCCTCGACCGCCACGGTGTCCAGCCCGCAGCGCTCGAAGATGCGCCGGTAGGCATCGAAGTGCAGCGCGAAGGCGTGATCGAGCCCGGCCTCGTCGGCGTCGAACGAGTACGAGTCCTTCATCGTGAACTCGCGCACGCGCAGCAGTCCCGACTTGGGCCGCGGCTCGTCGCGGAACTTGGTCTGGAACTGGTACCAGATCTGCGGCAGCGCCCGGTACGTGCGCAGCTCGGTCGCGAAGTGGGTGAACACCTCCTCGTGCGTCATGCCCAGGCACAGGTCGGTGTCGCGCCGGTCCTTCAGGCGGAAGATCTCGCCGATGCCGTCCCAGCGCCCGGAGCGCTTCCACAGCTCGGCGGGCTGGAGCGCCGGCATGCGGAACTCCTGGGCGCCGATGCGCTCCATCTCCTCACGGATCACCGCCTCGATCTTGCGCGCCACGCGCTGCCCGAGCGGGAGCAGGGCATAGACCCCCGAGATGAGCTGCCGCACGAATCCCGCGCGCACCAGCAGCCTGTGACTCGCCGCCTCCGCGTCGGCAGGGTCGTCGCGGAGCGTCGGCACGAACGCATCGGACCAGCGCATCAGGCCTCCTAGGCGCAGAAACCTAGCAAGCTCCGCCTCGATCGGAGGGGGAAGCCGCAAGCGAGGCGAAGCCGGAGCGCGCAGCGAGCCGCAGGCGAGCGGAGTCCCCCAAGGCCGGCCCCCGCTCAGCGCTCGAAGCCCGCGAGTACTCCGGCATAGGTGTGCAGCGCCGGTCGGCCCCCCAACGATGCGATCTGGTAGGCCCCGAACAGGCCGGCGACGGGAGCGGGGGCCAGGGCCTGCTCGACGTAGGCCGGCTCGAGGCCCTCGTGGCCGAACAGGGCGTGACCGCGACCGGCGCACGACAGGTAGAGGGCGCCGGCGAAGGAGCGCGAGGCGACGCCCTCGAGCGCGCGCTTGAGATCCTCGCGTGCCAGGTCGGCGTCGCGCAGCGCCAGCCGGACGCGGGTGCCGGGGCGCAGCGGCTCGGCGAGCGCCAGGCCCCCGCCCGACTCGGCGAAGCCGGAGACGCCCCGGGCGACGAACTCGACCTCTCCGGCGCTGCGCGCGCCGGGTGGCGGCGTCGCGAAGACCAGGTGCCGCGCAGCGCGCTGCAGGTCGGCCGCAAGCGGGTCGCGCGCCACCTCGCAGTAGACCTCGAGCGCGGGACGCCCGTCGAGCTCGAGCACCCAGAGCCCCTCGCTGCGCGTCACCTCGAGCGGCGGTGTGATCGGTCGACAGCCCTGGACGACCAGCGGCCGGGGCGGCACGGGGCTGCGCACCACCAGACCGGCAGCGGCGCCGGTCGCCAGCTCGCGGCCGCACCACTGCAGCCCGCCCGGCTGCTCGCCCAGCGTCCCGCCGGCGCCGACCAGAGCGGCCGGCGCGAGCGTCTCGCCCAGCCCCTGCAGGAGCCGCCGGGCGTCGAAGGCGAGCGGATCGGTGAACACCGCGATCAGATCGTTCTCGACCGCCGAGCCGGCCAGGTGGGCCTCGATCTCGAGACCGGCCGCATCCTCGGCTCCGGCCAGATCGGCCAGCAGGAAGGGCTCGACGTCAGCGTCGGCCAGGACCAGCACCGCGATCGCCGGGCGGCCCGTCTCCTCGAAGCCGCCCGCCAGCACGGCGTCCGCCGCCGCCCCCACGACGGCCCGAGTGCCGAGGACCTCCACGGCCTCCGCGAGCGCGGTCCGCGGATCGGCCAGCGCGTGGGTGGCGAACAGCAGCGCTCCCTCGGCTCGCGCCGCCTCGGCCTGCGCCAGCGCCGCCTCGCAGGCCTCGCGCGCGGCGGCTGCCGGCTCCTCGATCGTCGAGATGCCCGATCCGGCTCGCACCACGGTCGGAGGAGCATAGTCGACCGGGCGCCGCCTTCTCGCCAGAGCCTCGCCCTGTCGCGCTCGCAGACGCCCCCCCGAGGGGGGCGTCTACCCACGGAACCCCGCCTCGGCTAGCATGGCGGCGCCGCGCTCGTTCACTCCTCCCTCGACGCGGAGAGTCCCCCCGAGGACGCTGGCCACGCCGGGACGCCGGCCCGGGACGAGACAGTTTTGGCGGATTACGAGCGCATCGAGCGCGAGGACGACCTCAAGGCTCTCGCCGACGAGCTGATGCAGGAAGCCGTGGTCGCGGTCGATACCGAGGCCGACAGCTTCTATCACTACTACGACAAGACCTGTCTGGTGCAGATCGGTGCGAGCCGGGGGCTCTACCTGGTGGATCCCCTCGCGCTCGGCGGCCCCGCGGAGCTGCGCCCGCTGGCGCCGATGTTCGCCTCGAAGAGGATCCGCAAGGTGTTCCACGCCGCCGAGTACGACCTGTTCGTGCTCAAGCGCGACTGCGGCTTCGAGTTCAACAACCTGTTCGACACGATGGTCTCGGCACAGCTGCTCGGCTACCCCGCCGTCGGACTCGCGGCGCTCGTCGAACGGCACTTCGACGTGACGCTTCCGAAGGACGAGCAGCGCTCGGACTGGTCGGCGCGCCCGCTGCGCGAGACGCAGATGGTGTACGCGGCGGCCGACGTCACCTATCTGGCGCGGCTGGCGGAGAAGCTCGAGCACGAGCTGGAGCAGCGGGATCGGCTGGGCTGGGCCCGGGAGGAGTTCGAGACGCTCGTCAAGCGGCAGTGGCCGGCGCGCGAGTTCGACCGCGCGGGCTACCTGCGCATCAAGGGCGCGAAGGGCCTGGATCCGACGTCGCTGGCCGTGCTGCGCAAGCTCTATCTGATGCGCGACGCCCGCGCGCGCGAGGTGGACCGCCCGCCGTTCAAGGTGCTGGGCAACCGCGCGCTGATCGAGATCGCGCAGTCGCAGCCGCAGAAGTCGACCGAGCTGGCGCGCATCAAGGGCGTCACCGATCTGATCATGCGTCGGCTGGGGCGCGAGATCCTGGCCGCGGTGGCGGAGGGGCGCAAGAAGCCGCACGAGCCGCTCAAGCGCAACGGCAGCGGACGGCGCCGAATGGATCGCCGCACCGAGCGACGCATGGCGCGACTCAAGCGCTGGCGCTCCTCGCGAGCCCGCGAGCTCGAGCTCGATCCGGGCGTCCTGTGCCCCAACTCGAGCCTCGAGGCGATCGCGTGGGCCAATCCGATGCGGGCGGCCGACGTGCGCGAGGTCGAGGGTCTCAAGCGCTGGTTCGTGCGGGTCTTCGGCAAGGAGGTGGCCGAGCTGCTGCGCAGCCAGGACGAGGCCACGGAGAAGTAGGCCGGTCGCGGCGGCAGCCCGAAACGAAGCAGCCCCCCGGCACACTCGGCCGGGGGGCTGTTCGTCTGGCGTTCCGGGAACCCCGGAAATGGCGGGGTGCCAATTGATTTGGGGGAAAGCGCCTTTTTGGGGTGCTTATCCCGGGGTCCCCGAAACTTCAACGGAGGCAGATGAGCGCGCCCGATGCCATCTGCTTCCGTCGATCCAGAACGTCTCCACGGGCATTCACATAAGCACGAGGCGTGCCATCTTGCCGGCGTGCTGCAAGTGCCCGAAATACAACGAGGCAGCCCTCCCCAAGAGCAGTCTGCGGCGCCGCCCCGGGTGGCAGGGGCGGCAACTGGCGCATCGATTCGGCGCCCAGCATCCTCGTAAGTATTCGAAATAATGAAGCTTCCTCCTCGACTCGGCGGCGCCGCCAAAATTGGCAGTGCAATTTCGAGCGTCATGCTCGGAGCCCTGCTGCTGGCGTGCGCCGCAGCTGCTACGCGGCCCGCGGGGAGCGGGGCTGTCGAGATCCTCCGGGCCGCCGACCCCAGCGCCGACGAGGCGTACTGCGCCTGGTTCGGGGACGCGGCCGACGGCGTCCTCTACTTCGGGCAGGCGGCGTTCTGGAGCGCCTATC
This sequence comes from Myxococcota bacterium, assembly GCA_030066475.1. Next base: position 986 of record JASJBO010000379.1, on the reverse strand, counting down.
GGGCGGCCGGCGGCGACCCGCGCGCCGACCTCGAGCGCGCCGGACCGCAGGCGATCGGACGCTTCGACCTGGGCAGCCGCCGCTTCCTGGACCCGCTGCCGACCGGAGACGCGCACGCGCGCACGGGCACCTGGGACGTCCTCGTACACCCCAACGGACGGATCTACTTCACGACCCTGTTCGAGACCGCCGGCTTCGTCGAGCCGGCCACTGGCCGCGTCGAGCGCTTCGGCACGGCGAGCCGGGGGCTCAACGAGCTCTGGCTCGCGCCCGACGGCCGGGTGCTGGCCACGCGCTACTCGGTGCCGGGCTCGATCGTGGTACTCGACCCGGACGGACGCATCGAGCGCGAGCACCCGCTCACGACCCGCCCGCCCTGGGCGGCGGCGGCGAAGAGCCTGGCGCTCGACCCGGTGCGCGAGGAGATCTGGGTGAACACCGACCTGCTGGGACCCAACGGCGCCGTGCGCCACGACGCCCGCGTCCTGGAGCTGTCCAGCGGCCGGGAGCTCGAGCGCTTCGAGCGGCCCGAGCTCCAGTTCGTCGCGTTCGACCGGGACGGCACGGGCTACACCGCCTGGGCCGACGGCGAGCGCCTGACGCTGCGCACCAGCCCGCCCGGCGAGCGGCCCGGTCCCGGCGCGGGCCGCGGGTTGGTGCTCGACCTCGAGTTCGCGAGCGACCACGACTTCGTCCAGGACCTCCGGCCGGACGGCGCCGGCGGGGTCGTGGTGACGCGCTGGAGCGGCCGCGTCCACCGGGTCGAAGCGGACGGCTCGCTGCACGACATGACGCTGCCACGCCCCAACCCCGACGCCCTCTACTACACCGCCGTCCTCCATGACGGCCATCTGTGCGCGACCTGCTGCGCGGGCATCACCGTGGTCTGCAAGCCATTGCCTTAGAGGACTCCGCTCGCCTTCGGCTCGCTGCGCGCTCCGGCTTCGCCTCCGGTCTTGGTGGACTCCGCTCGCCTTCGGCTCGCT
>JASJBO010000378.1 GCA_030066475.1 Myxococcota bacterium | reverse complement strand
GAGGGGCTGGCGGTGGCGAGGAACCCGAGCGCCACGCCGTCGGGGCCGATCAGCAGACGCCGCGCGGCGGCGGCGAGCTCCGGCGCTGCGGACTCGAACGCGGCCCAGCCGCGCGGCGTTCGGCTCGCGGCGTCGGGGCCGCGCCGGGCGATCGCGAGCCCGTCCCAGCCCTTGCTGCCGACCGTCTGGATCGCGGTGGCGCCGAGCCGCGGCTCGGCCGCCAGGCGCTCGAGGAAGCGACGCACGCCCTGAACGCGTGGGTCGCGGCTGCCGGCATCCACCACCTCGCCGTCGCGCACCACGTTGTCGGCGACGATCAGGCTGCCGCGCCGGGTCAGGCGGAGCGCCCAATCGAGGTAGTCCGGATTGCTCGGCTTGTCGGCGTCGAGGAAGACCAGGTCGAAGGGGCCCCGGCCCTCGTCGGCGAGGCGCGGCAGCGTCTCGAGCGCCGGACCGACGAACACCTCGACCACCCCGCCGAGCCCCGCGCGGTCGAGGTTGGCTCGCGCCACCTCGGCGTGTCGCGGGTCCGCCTCCAGCGTGACGAGGCGACCACCGGGCGGGAGCGCGCGCGCCAGCCAGATCGTGCTGTAGCCGCCGAGCGTTCCGATCTCGAGGATCGATCGCGCGCCCTGCAGCCGCGCGAGGAGCTGGAGCAGCTTGCCCTGGGTCGGCGCGACGTGGTGCGCCGGCAGGCCAGCGGCGGCGCTCGCGGCGAGCGCCGCGTCGAGCACCGGATCGGGCGGCGCGAACAGCTCGCCCAGGTAGCGGTCTACCTCCGTCCAGCCACCCACGAGACTCAGCTGGACGCGGGCCCGGCGCTCTCCGCGTCGGCGTTCCAGACGCGCGCGAGCGCCGACTCGGGCAGGGCGAGCGCGCCGCAGATCTCGTTCAGGGCGCGCTCCTCGGTCTCCGAGAGCTCGAGGTCGGCCTTCGCGATCACCGCCCCGACGTAGAGGACCAACAGACGCTGATCCTCGTCGCCGCGAAACGCCGAGACGGCCTCGAGCGCCGCCGCACGACCCGCCGCGGCGTTCGCCAGGATGCGCTCGACGAAGTCGCGGTGGAGATCGACCGCGTCGTGCACGGCGAACACGCGCAGCTTCTCGACGCGTCCGAGCAGCTCGTCCAGGGCGAGCTGCTCGGAGAGCCGCACGTCCTCGTCGGCGGTGGCCACGAGCGCCGCCGCCGCCATCGAGGCCTGGAGGAAGCTGCGGTTGCGGAGCTGCTCCACCCGCTGCGACAGCCAGTCGCGGATCGTCGCCCTCATCGGGCTATCTCCCGCCGAGTCGCAGGACCAGCGTGGAGCCGATGGTCGTCGCTTCGAGGTTCGACCACTCTGCCAACAGTCGGCAGCGGGTGACCTGCGCGCTACCGGGCGATCCCATCCGGATGCGGAGCTCGCCACGGGGACTCGCGTTGAGCCGGTGGATCACGGCGTTCCAGTCCCTGCGCTTCGTCACGGGGGTTCTCCGAAAGGACGAGCGGTGGGTTTAGCACGGCCCGCGGGCCGGCGCCCCGCCGGCTTCCGCGCCCGCGTCGCGATGAAGGTCGGCGCGTAGGCCGCGAGCGGAAGCTCGGGATCGACGTCCTCGTAGAAGCCGATCAGCACGAAGCCGGCGGCGAGCTGGCCGCCGATCTGCGCCTCGAGCGTGTGACCGAACTCCATCGGCTCACCCGCCGCGACGCGGGCCTCGAGCTGGTCGCGGGGCAGGTGCTCGGCGTCCGAGTAGGGGAGCGAGAAGCGCAGCACCAGCCGGCCGGAGGTCTCGTGCTCGGCCCAGTCGAACAGGTAGACCAGCGGGTTGGTGATGCCGGCGAGCAGCACGCCGCCGGGACGCAGCACGCGATACGCCTCGCGCCAGACCGGCTCGAGGTCGGGCGCGAACACGTTCGAGACCGGGTGGAACACGAGGTCGAAGCGGGCGTCGGCGAAGCGCGACAGGTCGGCCATCACGCCGAGCTCGAGGCGCAGCGCGAGGCCGTCGCGCTCCATCACCTCGCGGTCGCGCGCGAGCTGCCGCGGCGAGTTGTCGAGCACCGTAACGCGGGCGCCGGCGGCGGCGAGCAGCGGCGCCTGCTGGCCACCGCCGCTCGCCAGACACAGGATCTCCCGGTCCGCGACCTCTCCGAGCCAGTCCCGGGGGACCGGCTTCGTCGGCGTCAGGACGACGCTCCAGTCGCCGCCGCGGGCGCGCTCGATCTCTCGAGCGGACACGGGAAGGGTCCAGCGGCTGCCCGCCTCGACCTGGCGGTCCCAGGCCGCGCGGTTGTGCTCCTCGATCTTCATGCGGAGCGGTCGCGCGCCGGGCGCCCGTCAGGCCGCGCCGCAGCCCTCCGACGTGCACTGGCACTCGCCGACGGTACCACGGCCGACTCAGTCCTCCATGACGCTCGTCGGGGTGCGCCGCCGCCAGCGATAGAGCGCGACCACCGCCACCATGACCACGGTGCCCGGGACCCAGTGGTCCTCGATCCAGGTGAGCGCGACCTCGAGCGGCGCCCGCATCCACTCGCCGAACGCCACCAGCAGCGCGACGCGCAGCGTCAGGCCGATCGCCGCAAGGGGCAGGAACACCGCGGCGCGCATGCCGAAGATGCCCGCCATCGCGCTGACCGTGGGGCCGGTCATCAGCAGCACCACCACGCGGGGGGCGCGCGCGAAGAGGCGCTCGATGAAGCGCACGAAGCGGGCGAAGCGGGCCGCCCGCGCCTCGATCCAGGGAATGCCGCTGGGTCCGAGGGCACTGCCCAGGTGGAAGGAGGCCAGGTAGAAGAGCATGCGCCGGCCGACGGCCACCGCGACCAGCGCCGCCGCGGAGCTGACCGGCACGGCCAGGACGATGTGGCGGCCGAGCGGGCTCAGCGCCACCAGCAGCAGCGGCGCGTGGTTGACCAGGTAGAGCGAGAACGACACTCCGATCAGCGAGCCGGTCCCGAGCACCCCCAGCGCCGACAGGCAGAGCCGGACGACCTGCCGCTGCTCCTGGCTCAGCGGCGTCGGAGCGGCGGCGTCAGGGAGCGGGGAGGCCATCGACGACGATCAGCGTCCCGGGCGCCGAGTCGAGCCGGAGCGGCAGGATCTCCTGGTAGCCGGCCGAGTCGTACCAGGCGCGGAAGGCCTCGCGCGAGTCGAACTCCAGGATCACCGTCCGGGGATGCGACACCTCGCCTTCGACCACGTCGGGGGACTCGGTGAACGCGAGCACGCGGCCGCCGCTCGCCTGGATGGTCGGCAGCGCCCGGGCCACGTACTGGTCGAGCATCTCGCGGTTCTCGATCCGACTCTGTGCGACGACGTAGACCGGCATCGTGGGTCCCTCCCGGCGCTGCTGGGCGCCGGGTCGGAACGTAGAGCGTATCGCGCGGGAGGGCAGCCGCCGGGTGGCCGACCAGGAGCTCGCAGCCAGCCCCTCGGCCACCGCGAAGACCTCGAGTGCGTTCGTGAGGTGGTGCGCCGCGTCGCGGCCGCCTTGGAGCAGCGGGTTCGGCGGCGACCTTCACGATCCCGGCCGCCGCGGACGCCCGGCTACGGCGCTCGCGCGTGACTCGGGACCGTGTAGCCTGCCCGGTTGAGCGCGGCGACGATCTCGTCGATCGACAGCTTCTCGTCGTCGAACGAGACGGTCACCGTGTGCGCGCGCATGTCGGTCTCGACCGACCGCACCTCTTCGATCTGCTCGACGGCCGCACGGGCCGCCGCGGAGGTGCCGCCTCAGACGACCCCTGGGGTCTGGAGCACGTAGGTGACGACGGCGGCGCCGGCGTTCCCGGCCAGCGAGACGGCCAGCGCGCAGGTCAGGACGAACCTCTTGAGCATCGCCGATCCTCCCGGTGCGGACACCCGAGACCGTAGCCGGTGGGCCCATCGGGTCAAGCGCGCCGCTTCGTCCAGATCCGCAGCGCGCCGATCGCCTCGAAGCCCAGCCCGCGGGCCGCCGCGAGGTCGGGCCCGCGCTCGTAGCCGACCAGCGCGAGCCCGGGATGCACCGCGCGCACGGCATCGACGGCGGCGGCGCGCAGCGCCTCGCGGGCCGCCGCGCGCGCGAAGAAGTTGGACACGCCCACGACACCGTCGCTGCGCTTGGTTGCGACACCCGCGACGATCCGGCCGTCGCGGCGGCCGGCCAGGAGCACCACGCCGGGGTCGGCGAGCAGGTCTGGAGCGAATACGCGCGGCAGGTCGGCGCCGCCGGCCCACGCCGCATCCCACTCCGCGAGTGCGCCCGCGGTTCGCACCCGCTCCCAACGCGCGGCGGCGTGTCCACCGCCGGCGGGGGCCGCGGCGGCGGGACGTCGCATCCACCGCGCTTCGAACAGCACGCGGAACCCGCGCGCGCGCAGGTCGAGCCGGGCAAAGCTGTCCTTCACGCCCCACTCGCCTTCGAGCCCGGCCGCGTCCAGCGTGTCGAGGGGAGCGGCGACGTCCGCGCCCGCAGTGAGCGTCGCGAGGTTGGGGTAGAAGCGCGGCACCTCGGCGCGGTTGAGCCAGACATCCGCCCGGAGCTCGCCCGGCGAGCCCTGGGCCGCGCACACCGCGTCGCACCAGCGCGCGTTGTTCTTCACCGCAGCGACGAGCTGACTCACGAGCCGATCGGGCAGCGGGCGACCCAGTCTCCCGCGATCGAGGTCAGGTAGAGGTGGCCGTCGTGGTACTCCGCCCCGGTCACGGTGTCCACCACGGCGCCGGTGGGATCGTGGAAGGAGCGCAGTACGCGGCCGGACTCGTCGAGTGCCAGCACCAGCCCCGGCGAGCCGGAGGGCGCCAGGCCGAGCGACAGCATCAGCGGCACCAGCTTGGCGAGCTGGTCCTTCAAGCCGGGATGCCGCTGCAGCCAGTCGAGGAAGCGCGTGCGGGGGGCGGGCAGGGTCAGGTAGAAGGTGCCGCGCCCGTCGGAGGCGAGACCGTCCACCATGCCGGGCAGGTTCTCGACCAGACGGTCGGAGGTCCCCGCCCGCGGTCCCCTCAGCCAGTAGCGCGTCACGCGGTACGCGAAGAACTCGGCCACCGCCACGAAGTCCTCGTCGGCGGACAGCTCGACGCCGACCGGGAGCAGCAGGCCCTCCACCAGGGTGCGCTCCTCTCCGGTGCGGGGGTCGAACGCGCGCAGCTCGCTGGTGGGCCGCGCCGCGAGGATGCTCAGGAACGCCTCGTCCCGTTCCGACTCGGCCTGGCGCTCGGTGTGCGCGCCGTAGTACACGAGGCCGTCGCTCGCGACGGCGACGCCGGCCGTGCCCTGGGGAAGGCCCGCGAGCGTGGGGAGTCGGCGGCTGGACCCGTCCGGGGCCACCCGGAAGTGGGGGCCGAAGAGGTCGGCGACCAGCAAGCCCCCCTGCGCGTCGAAGTCGAGCTCCATGGGGCGGCCGCCGGGCTCGGCGCGGACCTGGAGGTCGTAGCCGCCGCGGCCGTCCGGATCGAGGCGCAGGATCCGACCGGACTCGTCGCCGGTGTAGACGCGTCCCGCAGCGTCCACCAGCAGCTTGTCCGCGTGGAGGATCTCGCCCTCCGAGATGCGCCGGCAGGCCTCCAGCGCGCGGTTCGGCGCCAGGGCGCCCTCGAGCGCGGGAAGCGGGCCCGACTCGAACGGTCGCGAGTCGATCGGCGCGGGCCAGACGAGGAACAGCACCACGCCCACCAGGACCACGCCGGCGATCCGCGCCATCGGCGGGCTAGACCAGCGTCACGTTCCGCTCGACCCGCTCCAGCAGCCAGCCCTTCTCGGGGATGCCGCCCGGGTGTGCCCGTTCGAACGTCGGCACGCCCATCGCGCGGCGCGCCTCGTCGAGGGGGAGCGGCAGCAGGGCCTCGTAGTCGACGCACGCGAGCGACGGGGTGTCGCGTCCGTGGCGGTAGGCATCGCGCACGTAGCGCGCCCAGCGGATCGGCTGGGACGGCTTCAGCACGAAGAAGTAGGGAAGCAGCAGGCGCAGCGGCAGCAGCGGGATCTGTCCCGCCGTGAAGCCGATCAGGCCGACCTCGCCGGTGATCTCGCGGTCGTAGCCGGCCACCACGTGGAACAGGTCGTGGCTGTTCGCCATGCGCCGGACGAACCAGAGGTGGTCGTCGCTCCAGCCGAAGCGCCGCGCCTTGTCCTCGAGCCCCGCGGCCTCCAGGAAGTAGTCGGCCGAGCCCATGTCGTCTCCGCCCAGGTAGTCGAGATAGGCGTGGGCGAAGCTGCCAGCGGGCATCGCGGCCAGCGCGGCACGGTCGGCGAGCAGCGTGTTCAGGTCGCGGCGCGGGTGCTCGGCGAGCAGCGCGCGTCCGACCGGGTGGACGGCGAACGCCCGGAACTGGCGCTCGATCGTCGGCCCGGCGAGCGAGAACATCGCGTCGAAGCTGTTGGCCAGATCGCTCGGGCTGGTGATGAAACGCAGCAGGCTCCGCAGCCCGTGCCCCCACTCGCGGCGCAGCGGAGGGCGGCGCAGCGGCGACGCGTCGGCGCCCTCGAAGCCAGCGAGTCCCTGCGTCATGGCGCTGTCTCCCATCTCCCGGGGTCGTACGGCGTCTCCGCAGTGTACACCCGATCGTCGTGGCCGGGCGGTGCTGCGTCAGAGCTGCTCGCGCCCCGCCACGGGCCGCTTGCGGAAGCGGAACTCGCCGTCGAGCGCCTTCAGCACCCGCGGGTCGCGCCGGTAGACGTCGCGCTTGAAGCCCACGCGCCCCGGCTCCTCGAGGTCGACGGTCCAGTACAGCAGGAAGACAGGGACCGGATCCTCCAGCACCACCACCCGGGTGCGCTCTGCGTCGACGGTGCGCTGGAGCTGCTCGGCGCTCCAGGCCTCCTCGTCGTCGAGCAGCAGGCGCGCCAGCTCGAAGGGGCGCTCGACGCGGATGCAGCCCGAGCTGAAGGCCCGATCGGTGCGGTCGAAGAGCCGCTTGCTCGGGGTGTCGTGCAGGAAGACGAGATGCGGGTTGGGGAACATGAACTTGATG
>JASJBO010000377.1 GCA_030066475.1 Myxococcota bacterium | reverse complement strand
GACCCGGAAGGCCTCCAGGGCCGCCACCAGCGGCGCCGCGAGGTGCTCGTAGACGGCCATGGACGTGTAGAGGTCGAACGCCCCGTCCTGGAACGGGAGGTTGTGCGCCTCCGCCAGCAGGTGGGGCCCGACGCCGCGGCGATCGACGTCCGTTCCCACGTAGTGGAACCCGCGGGACCCGAAGTAGGGCTCGCACTGCCGCTCTCCGCAGCCGACTTCCACGATCCAGCGATCCCGACCCTCCCGGCCCGGGATCGACGCCAGATGCGCGTCCAGGTGGTAGGGAAGGTCGTCGGACTCCAGACGGGGCGGCGGATCGAAGCGCAGCCGTTCGAGATCATCCCACAGCTCGTACCAGGGGAGATCGAGCTTCAGCCGGGCGGGCGGGGTCCGCAGATCGACCACTCCGTCGTCCAGCGGGAACACGGACGTTCCATCGGCCGAGCGGAGCGCATCGCCGTCGCGGACCAGGGGCTGGTGCGTGTGGGGGCAGCGAAGCCGGGGCAGCAGCTGCTCCAGGTCGACCGTCTGGTAGCCCAAGGATCCTTCCCGCATCCCCTGCGACACACCCGCCGGGGAGCTCCCAGGCGTAGCACTCGGCGCCGTGGGTCCGCAATCCAGCCGCGGGTGCGCAGCCCGAGCGCGAGCGCGCACCCGCGGCCAGGGGACTACGGGAGGAGGATCGGCGGAGGGGGCGGCACGGCCGACCCACTCGTCGCGCAACCGACCGAGCTGCTGCCGAACTCGAAGGCGCCGACATCGATCGGGTCCTGCCGGCAGTTCGCGTCCCAGTCCCGGTGCACGGCGTTCGCGAACGTCTCTGCGATCGCCAGACCGCGGTCCACTGCCGAGTCGCCCGTCTGGGCCAGCGCGAACTCGCCACCCCGCGTCGCGAAGCGGGCCCCGGGCTGGTCTCCCAGGGCGAAGGGGCTGGCCGAGGCGCGCACGTTCGCGCCCGCCTGCCAGCTGCCTTCCGTCACCGCGAAGGACCCGCTGGCATTGGGCAGGTAGGCCAGGTTGTTGTAGCAGCGGTGGCCGCTGCCCACCTGCTCGGCGCACAGGATCACGCCCACGTTGGTGGGGTCGCCGGTGTAGAGCGTGTTGTTGAAGCAGTGCACGTTCCCGTACGAACCGCCGCCGCGGGGCTCGGTCGCCACGTTGCACATGCGCAGCCGGGCTCCGGTCGACCCGAGACCGCGCAGGTCGAAGGTGTTGTTTCGCACCGTCACCTCCCCCGCCTGGATCGTGACCAGGCCGAAGTTCGGCGTGGTGGTGACGGGCCGGTCGAAGCGCATGTGGTTGTTCTCGACGATGATGTCTTCCATGCTGGCATTGCCACGAGGTCCGTCCGAGTTGCAGCCGGCGTCGCGACAGAAGCGCAGGAAGGGACCGACCGAGTGGCCATGGCTGATGAACGTGTTGCGCCGGATCACGGCGCGCCCGTTCTGGGACCTCTCCGGGTCGGTGCCGCGGATCTGGATGTGGTTTCGAGACGTGTCGTAGCCGGGCCGACGCCACTCGCTGTCGCTGATGACGATGTTCCGGCCGCCCACGAAGCGGAGGTTGAACTCGGCCTGCAGGTGGTTGTCGATCAGGCTGTTGATGATGGCGAAGGAGTGACCGCTCATGAACATGTTCGAGCCGGTCTCGTTTCCGTTCGGACTCATCTCGAACGAGGAGCCCCACACGGCGACGCGGCTCGCGACGGTGCCCGATCCACCGCCGATGTTCAAGGTGCCGCCCGAGGCCTCGATGACCTGCGACCGGTGCACCACGAAGCCGTCGTCGCCGTGGTTCAGGCTGAAGGCGTGCTCGATACCACTGACGGAGTTCGGACCGTCGAGCAGCACACCCGAGACGGTCCAGCTGTCGCCGACGGAGAACACCGTGTCGTCGTAGTGGATGCGGGGAGGCGTCGGGCACCATCCCCCGTCGTCGTCGCGCGAGCTGATCAGCCCGGGTCGCGTGCCGTTGTGGAGGTAGATCCTGCTCGAGACCGACCAGGTCTCCCCGCAGCGCAGAACCGCCCAGACGGACGCGCCATCGACGTTGGGGGTCCCTGCGAGCGCCAGATTCAGGTGCGTCTGGTCGCCCACGTGGACGGCACCGGCGGGGCACCAGCTGCCGAAGGAAGACCCGGTGCTCACGCAGTAGATGGCGCCCGCGAAGTGCTCGACGGGATCCCGGACCTCGATCTCCGTCGTCGCCGTATCGGACTCGCCGTCGGTATCGATGACCTCGAGGGTGACCGTGTAGCGGCCCGGCGTCTCGTACATGTGGCCGGCGATCGCGCCGTGCGTCGCGTTGGCGGACTTGCCGGTGCGCAGGGTGCCGCTCCCCGGATCGCCGAAGTCCCAGCGGTAGTCGAGCTCGTGGAATTCCCGCGTCGCTTCGGCATCGCTGCTGCTTCCGGCATCGAAGAAGACGAAGCAGGGTGCCACGCACTCCTGTCCCGTCGGATGCGCACCGAAGACGCTGTGCGTGAAGCCCGCTTGCGGAGGCGCGGCCCAGCTTGCGGAAGCAGCCAGAGCGGTCGCGAGAGCCAGGATCAGACCGGAACCCAATCGCATTCGATCGAGGAACTGCATCGAGAGCACTCTCTTCCCTGTGAGCTCTATGAGCTGTGAGACTCCGAGCCCCTCCTGGAGCCCGAAGGGCGGTTCGATTGCGCACTGGTGGCGTTCGCGGCTCGGCAGCAACACAGAGAGCAACGCTGGAGACGCCCGTCGATCAGGCGGGGCGGGCCGGCGATCGACGGGCCCCGCCCACGGTACCACCCAGTGATCCGATCGGACAGGCGAGCCAGGGGGGACGGTGATGCGAGTCACCTGGGGAGCCCGAGCGTCGAGCGGGTCCTTCTCTTCACGCAACGATCCCTCGGGGATTGGTGCGCCCGGCGGCGGCCAGCCGCATGCAGCGCTCGTGAATCCGCGGAGAAACTGCGAGCGATTTTCGCCGCAGCCCCGATGCACTGGCGCGGCACGTGGCGCGCACGGACTGCGACGAGCCGACTGCGAAGCAAGACGAATTCGCCGCTCGCGCAACCTTCGCGGAATCCGGCTGTTGTTGGTAAAGTCGGCACTCGGAGCTCCGATGAGACCGCCTGGCTCGATGCGCGGAGAGGGGCGCCCGGTGGGGGCGCGAACGCGCAGTGAGAGACCCGCCGGAGCCAGGAGGGGGCGACGGTCGGATCGCGAGGAGGCTCCATGATTCGATCGCTCGTGAGGGCGGCGCTCGTCGTCGCACTCGTTCTTCCGCTCGTGGGTTGCGAAACCAAGAAGCTCAGCATCGCCGTCCAGGCTTTCGGTGACGGGAACGTGGACGGAATCTGGCTCTGGCGGCTCGACGAGACCAGCGGGGAGTACCTGCGCGTCTGCGACCTGCGATTCACCGACTCGTACGTCGGCGAGGACGGCAGGGAATACCTGGGCTACCGGCAGCACTGCCCGGGGGGCAGCCCGGGAGTGGACCTGCGAGCGTCCTTCGTGCGGGATGATCAATCCCCGGACACGATCGGGATCGAGATCTACTACATGCGCTGGGAGGAGACGGGGACCTACCGAGCGACGGCGTACAACGCCGGCGGAGAGTCCGTCCTGTCCCCGAGCTCCGTACAGATCTGATCCGCGCGGGGCGCGGGCGCTCGCGCCCGCCTGGTGCGAGCGTGTCCGGACCTCGCCGGTTCGGCTAACCTCCGGGCTTGCCCGTCCCCCGGGGGTCACCCCGGGCATCGGGCCTGGGGGAAGCTCGCATGGCGGTCGACACATCGCAGTTCCGGAACGGCCTCAAGATCACGCTCGACGGCCAGCCCTTCGTGATCACGTACTTCCAGCACGTGAAGCCCGGCAAGGGCGGCGCCTTCGTCCGGACCAAGGTCAAGAACCTGCTCAACGGCAAGACCGTGGAGAAGACCTTCCGTTCGGGCGAGAAGGTGGACGAGGCCGACGTCGAAGAGAAGAAGATGCAGTACCTCTACCTGGACGGAGACAGCCTGGTCTTCATGGACCAGGAGAGCTTCGATCAGATCCCCTTCGGCAAGGACGTCGTGGGCGACGCGACCCGGTTCCTGAAGGAGAACATGGAGGTCGAGGCGCTCTTCTGGAACGGGAAGCCCGTCAACGTCGAGCTGCCCGCCTTCGTCGAGCTCTCGGTCAGCCAGACCGACCCGGGAATGAAGGGCGACACGGCCTCGGGTGCCACCAAGCCCGCCACCCTCGAAACCGGCTGCGTGGTCAACGTTCCGCTCTTCATCAAGGAAGGGGAGACGATCCGCGTCGACACCAGGACCTCCGAGTACGTCGAGCGCGTGGGCTGAGATCCCAGCGTCGCTCCGCGGTCCCGTGAGAGGGGAACAGCTCTCGCGCCAGTGGAGGCTGATCCAGCGGCTCGCCAAGAGCCGCTACGGGGTGGGGCTCGACGAGCTGGCGGACGACCTGGAATGCGTGCGCCGCACCGTCTACCGGGATCTCGATGCGCTCATGGCAGCGGGGTTTCCGGTGGTGTCGGAGCGTCGCGAGGGCCGGTCGTTCTACCGCTTCCTGGACACCTTCCAGCTCGGCGATGTTCCCTTCACCCCCGACGAGATCCTGTCGCTGGCCTTCGGCGAGGACCTGCTCCGAACGCTCGAGGGCACCGTCTTCCACGACTCGATCCGCTCGGCGCTGGAGAAGATCCGGGCGAGCCTCGGCCCCGAGCTGACCGAGTACCTGGGTCGCCTGGGCGAGTCGTTCCGGGTGCTGCCGGGCCCGCACGAGAACTACGCCGCGCTGCGCGACACCATCCGCACGCTGAACGAGGCCGTGCTCGACCATCACACCGTCTGCATGCACTATCGAACCGGCAGCACGGGGCGCGAGAAGGCGCGCGACCTCGACCCCTATCGGGTCTTCTACCGCAGCGGGGCCCTGTACGTCATGGGACACGATCACCTGTCGGGCGAGCTTCGGACGTTCGCCGTCGGGCGCATCCGATCGATCGAGCCGACGACGCGGCGGTTCGACGTCCCGGCGAGCTTCGACTTCGACGCCTATGTCGGTTCGAGCTTCGGCGTGATCGCCGAGCCGCCCGTCCCCGTGCGGATCCGCTTCGACAAGCGCTGGGCGAGCTGGGTGTCGGAGCGCACCTGGCACCGGACCCAGCAGGTGGTGCCGAGGCGCGGGGGCGGGATCGAGCTGACCATGGAGGTGGGCGGGGTGGCCGACCTGCGCACCTGGGTCCTCTCGTTCGGCGCGGGCGCCGAGGTGCTCGAGCCCGCCTCCCTGCGGGAAGACGTGCAGCGGGAGCTGGAGCGGGCCGCTGCGCGCTACGCCAGGCGCTGAGTGGCTGCCGCCGTCCGGGCGCCTGAGCAGGGAAGCTCCCCGTGGTGAGCCGATTCCCGATCGCGTACGCGGCGCTCGCCGCGTTCGTGCCGGTGGCGCTGCTGCTCTTCCGGCAGATGCCGCGCGCCACCGCGACGACGGTGATCGTGCTCTCGGGATCCCTGCTCCTGCCGGAACGGGTGGCGTTCGATCTGCCGGCCGTGCCACCCATGGACAAGGAATACATCACCTACCTCTCGGCGCTCGTCGCGGCGGTGATGTTCCGGAGCGGGAGTCTGCAGGCTGCCAGGCCGGGCCGTGGCCTCGAGCTCCTGGCGGTGGCCATGTTCCTGGGAATCATCGGCACGGCCCTGATGAATCCCAACCCGCTGCTCGACGAGGGCAAGGTGGAGCCCGGGCTGACCCTGTGGTGGGCCCTTGCCAACTTCGGCGACGACCTGCTGATGTTCGGCGTCCCGTTCTTCCTGGGCCGCTCGATGCTGCGGAGCGAGAGCGACCTGCGCGCGTTCCTGACCATCCTGGCCTTCGCGGGGATGCTCTACACGATCCCGATGGTGATCGAGGTCGCCATGAGCATTCCGTTCAAGGTCTTCCAGCTCAGTCAGGTGCTGTACGGCGTGCCGATGCGCCCGATGTGGCGCTGGGGAGTGATCCAACCGATCGTCTTCATGGACAACGGGCTCTCGCTCGCGTCCTTCATGGCGCTGGCCCTGCTGGCGGCCTGCGCACTCGCCAGGGCCGGTCTGCGCGTCTTCCGGTTCTCGGCGACCTGGGCGCGCGTCGTCCTCCTGGGCGGCCTGCTCATGACGCTGAACGTCGCCGGAAACGTCTACGGGATGACCTTCGCCGCGGCCTTCTCCCTGTTCAGCCCGCGTCGGATCGGCCTGCTGGCGGTGCTCCTCGCCTGTCTGGCGCTCGTGTATCCCGCCCTGCGATCGTTCGACGTCTTCCCGAACCGGGAGATCGTCGCCCTGGCCTACGAGTTCGATCCGCTCCGGGCACGCTCGCTGGAGGGCCGCTTCGAGGAAGAGGACCACGTGCTGAATGGAATCGGCGACCGGCTCTGGTTCGGATGGGGCAACGTCTCCAGGACACCCGGCGCAGAGACGTTCGGTCGGGGGGAAGCCGGGCTCGATGGCTGGTGGACCATTCGCCTCGGCGCGCGCGGCATCGTCGGCGTGGTCCTGTCGTTCGCGGTGCTCGGCATCCCCGTACTCATGGCGTGGCGCCGGCTGAACGCCTTGCGCTCGCCTCGCACCCAGGCCCTGCTGGCCGCGCTCATGGCCATGGTCTCGATTCGCATGATCGACCTCCTGATCAATGGATGGTGGAACAACCTGCCGGTGTTCCTGGCGGGTGTCCTCGCGGGCGTCGCGCCCTCCCTGGGACGCAGGAGGGCCTCCGGCCGGCCGACCTCGAGGGCGGCGCGGAGGAGGCCTGCGCCCGCGTCATCCTCCCCCGGGGGCCAAAATGTCGGACCACGCGACACCAACCCGGCCCTCGGCGCAACTAATGATCCAGGTGGCGGGGTCGATGAGAATTGCGAAGCTCGACAGGCGCAGGGGGAAGCGGGAGCCGGACGGCTCGAGCGGCACGTGGACGACCCGCGCGGGCGCCGGCGAGCCGACCCCCCTGCATGACCCC